>DATGWU010000592.1:0-7074 GCA_035299345.1 Rhizobium sp. | reverse complement strand
GAATGGCGCGAGTGACGGGGCTCGAACCCGCGACCTCCGGCGTGACAGGCCGGCACTCTAACCGACTGAGCTACACCCGCGCATAGTGTTCCACAACGAAAGCGGAACCTGACTTCTTGACGGGGTATGTTACCACATCGCGACGTCATCAGAAACATGTCCAGGAATGGCGCGAGTGACGGGGCTCGAACCCGCGACCTCCGGCGTGACAGGCCGGCACTCTAACCGACTGAGCTACACCCGCACTTCCTGACGGAAACCGGCGAACCGGCCCGACCGAGCGGCCTCGGCCGTTCGATGAGCGGCTAACTAAGGGGTTCGCGAATGGGTGTCAAGCGCGTTCGAAGACAAAACAATGACGGAACGAAAATTGTTCGGCCCGCCGCTCGCGCCCCCGAAATCCACAGCCTCTCGCGCCGCGCGCCCTCCCCCGCCACAGGCCTGCAAATCCGGGCATTTTTCCGGAAGGCACCGGGAGAGGCAGAAAAAAAGACAAAAAAACTTCGAAAATCCTCTTGCGGATTTTCCGCGATCCGCATAGATCACGGCCACCGACGCGGCGGGCACCTGTCCCGCTTCCGCGAGAGGGCGATTAGCTCAGTTGGTAGAGCGCCTCGTTTACACCGAGGATGTCGGGAGTTCGAGTCTCTCATCGCCCACCATTTTTTCCAATTTGAAATTGTTGATGTGTTTGCGCCGAAAGGCGTTTGGCACATGTTGCCGTCACGGATTCGGTCACAAATTGGTTCGCGACTCTCGGTAGGATCCGGCCTTTGAAGAGCACAAGGGTCGTTTCTCGACTTCGCGTCCTTCACCGAGCTCGGCTCTCAACCTCGGACACAAAGCGGATCGGGAAATCCGGCAAAGCGGAGCCGCCACATGGCGGGGAGCGAGCACACCTCGCCCGGCGCGATCTTCCTTCAACTCACGTTTCCGGTTTGATATAGTAAGTTTGTATTGGGAGGGAGTGTAGTCCATGGCACGTCTGCCTTTGTACTATCCCGCTGTCGTCGTACTACAGACGCTACGTTCAGAGCCGCTACACGCGAACGATGCGACTGACGTCTTTGAATGTTCAATTTTGGCTGAGTGGGCGGGTTTCAAGCAACAATCAGAGAAGCTAGCCCAGTTTGGCTTCAGAGCCGCCCAAGAAGATGCACAGCAAGCGCTGGACGTTGTGAGGAACGCATCGCGAGATGAACCGAATTTTCTACAAGAGCGCTCACCAGAATTTTGGATAGGCATGTGGTATGGGCGAAGCCAAGCGCGCGTTGAAGAGTGGCTTCAGACACAACAACCAATGCCAGCGAGAGCGGGCGCGGCCGCTCCCGAACGGGTTATGCTTGCGTTGCAGAAATTGGAGGTTTGGAAGCCAATTGCGGCGCAGGAGTTTGAGCAAAGGGCGTGTGGCCTTAGGTTGCTGGCGAAAGATTGAGGGGTCCCATTCGCCCCTCCGCCCCCCCTACAGCCCCAGTTCCTCGCGGTGTTCGAGATACCATTCGACGAAGCGGCGGACGCCGGTGTCGACGCCGGTTTCGGGCTTCTTGCCGGTGAGCGCGACGAGGAGGTCTGGGCTCGCATAGGTGCGCGGCACGTCGCCCTGCTGCATCGGCAGCATTTTGCGTTTGGCCGGCTTGCCCGTCACGCTCTCGATCACCTCGATGAAATCGAGAAGCCCGACCGGCTGGCCGCCGCCGATGTTGACGACGCGGAACGGCGCCTGGTGCGACAGCGTGTCCTTCACGCTTCCCGCGACCCGATTCTCCTCCGACGGGGCGATCCGCGAGAGGTCGACGATCGAATCGACGAGGTCGTCGATATAGGTGAAGTCTCTGCTCATCTTGCCTTCGCCGTAGACCTCGATCTCCCGATCCTCGATCATCGCCTTGACGAACTTGAAGAGCGCCATGTCCGGGCGCCCCCAGGGGCCGTAGACGGTGAAGAAGCGGAAGGCCGTGGTCGGCACCCGGTAGAGGTGCGAATAGCTGTGGGCCATCAGCTCCGTCGCCTTCTTGGTGGCGGCGTAGAAGGTGAGCGGCTCGTCGGCGCGGTCGGTCTCGCGGAAGGGCACTTCCGGGTTGGCGCCATAGACCGACGACGTCGAGGCGAGCATCAGGTGACCGACCTTCAGCGTCCTTGCGAGTTCCAGGATGTTCCAGGAGCCGATGAGGTTGGAATCGAGATAGGCCTTCGGGTTTTCGAGGCTGTAGCGCACGCCCGCCTGGGCGGCGAGATGGATGATCACGTCGGGCTGGAAGTCGATCATCGCCTTTTCGAGCGCCGTCCGGTCTTCCAGCATGGCGAGCGTCGGGCGGAAGGCCGGGAACTGGGCGAGGGCCGCGTGCCGCGCTTCCTTGAGACGGAGATTGTAATAGGCGGTCATGCCGTCGAAGCCCGCGACCTCGTGGCCGTCTTGCAGCAGCCGGCGCGCCAGATGGAAGCCGATGAAGCCGGCGGTGCCCGTGATGAAATAGCGCATGATGTGACCTCGAAGAAGGAAAACGATCCCGCCGGGCCGTCCCGCCCGCAGGTTTGCCCTGAAGAGAGGGGCAAGAGGCATTAGCGCCGGTTGCAACCACCTGTCCAGCGCTTGCCGCCCCGCCGCATTGCCGCAGGCCGAAAACGGCGCCCGCTGTGACCGACGCGCCACCGGAGCATCCCCACCCTCGCCCTTCGGCCGCCTTGCTCCAGCCCCTCCGGCTTGCTACGGCAGGCAAGACAAAGACACTGAGGAGAGAGCCATGCGGCACCATTCGTTCGGAAAGACGCCCTTCACCGTCAGCGAGATCGGCTTCGGGGCCTGGCAGATCGGCGGCTCCTGGGGCGACGTCTCCGAGGCCGACGGCCGGGCTGCGCTCAATGCCGCGCTCGACGCCGGCGTCACCTTCATCGATACCGCCGACGTCTACGGCGACGGACGCTCGGAAAAGATCATCGCCGACGTTCTGAAGTCGCGCGGCGGTCAGCGCCCGATGGTCGCCACCAAGGCCGGCCGTCGCCTCGATCCGCATGTCGCGGAGGGCTATACCAAGGCCAATATTGAGCGCTTCATCGATCGATCGATCGCGAATCTGGAGGTCGATTCGCTCGACCTCGTGCAGCTCCACTGCCCGCCGCAGGACGTCTACTACGATCCGACCCTCTTCGAGGGCATGGAAGAACTGCGCAAGGCCGGCAAGATCCGCAACTACGGCGTCAGCGTCGCGCGCGTCGAGGAAGCTCTGAAGGCGATCGACTATCCGGGCGTCGTCAGCGTCCAGATCATCTACAACATCTTCCGCCAGCGCCCCGCCGACCTGTTCTTCAAGGAAGCGAAGCGGAAGAACGTCGCCGTCATCGTCCGCGTGCCGCTCGCAAGCGGCCTGCTCTCCGGCAAGATCACTGCGAAGACCGCCTTCTCCGCCGACGACCATCGCAGCTTCAACCGCCACGGAGAGGCCTTCGACGTCGGCGAGACCTTCGCCGGCGTTCCTTTCGAGGTCGGCCTGCAGGCGGTCGAGGAAATCCGCAGGCTGGTGCCGCAAGGCGCCTCGATGGCGGCCTTTGCGCTACGCTGGATCCTCATGAACGAGGCCGTGACCGTCGTCATCCCCGGCGCCCGCAATGCCGAGCAGGCCCGCGCCAATGCGGCAGCGGCCGAGCTGCCGGCGCTTTCGGCCGAGGTGATGAAAGCTGCCCGCGACACCTACGACCGGCTGGTCGCGCCCCACGTGCATCATCGCTGGTAAGACTTCCGGCGACAGTCCGAGAAAAGGCGGAGGCCGGGTGATCGCTCACCCGGCCTCCAATCGTCTTGGGAGGACGATGATCAGTTGGTGGCCTCGAGGGCGACCGGGAAGAACAGCGTTTCGCCGGACGAGTCGTCGACACCGTCATTGTCGGTGACGCCATAGGCGGTGCCGGCGGCGTCGAAGGCGAAGCCTTCCAGCTTGTCGACGACATAGCCGTTGGTGGCGGCCTTCAGGTCCGGAACGAAGTCGTGGACCTCTTCCTTGGTGACGGTCGGAAGAGCGCCGCCGATCGAAGCCGGTTTCAGGTCGGCGATGGCAACCCTGTAGAGCTTCTTCAGCTTGGCGGCGTCGCCGATCTGGTTGTCACGCTCGACGATGTAGAGATGGCCGCCGTGAGCGGTGATTTCCGAAAGACCGACCCAGCCGGCTTCCGTCTTGTCGAGCGGATAGCGGACCGCGCCCCATTCCTTGCTCTCCGGCTTGTAGGAAAGGAGCTTGACGGTGCCCTTTTCGTCGTCCTTCCACTCGCGCTGGACGGCCATCCACAGCGTCAGGTCGTCGCCGGCACCGACCTGCGTCACGCCTTCGAGGCCGAAGCGGGTTTCGCCCTTCAGGAGATCGGCGGGCAGCGCGATCTCTTCCTTGATCTCGCCCTTCCCGTTCACGTGGTAGAGCGCGTGCGGCAGGAGTTTTTCGCTGTTGCCTTCCGAGGCGAGCCAGAAGCCACCCTCGCCGTCGAGCGTGATGCCCTCGATGTCGAGCTTCTGCGCGGGCTCACCGTTGCGGGTGACGGCAAGCGCATCGGTGATGCGGGCGGGTTTCGTCGTCGCATCGATGGTGAAGATCCGCGGCTGCATGCCGTAGAAGCTGTCGTTGACGGCATAGAGCTGACCTGCCTTTTCCGCGTCGCCGACGAGGCCGGAAAGCGCGCCCCAGCCGATCGGATTGCCGTCGACCGTTTCCGACCGGATCGTCGGATAGGCGGCTTCGCCTTCGGCCAGCTCGTAGAGCATCACGTGCGAGCGGGCGCCGCCGTCCTCGACGAGGTCCGCCTCGTTGGCGGTCACGAACAGGTTACGGCCGGGAATGGCGACTGCACCTTCCGGCGCGACACCCGACGGCAGGATCTGCACGAGTTCCGGCTCTGCGCCGGTATCCTTGTAGACGCCGACGAGCGAGGCGCGCTCGGACAGAACGAAGAAGTATTTCCGGTCGCCGAAAGTCGCAGCTTCCAGGCCTTCGAGCTCGACACCCTTCGACTTCGCGCGCTTGTCCGGGAAGTGGCCGATCGCGGCGATCTCGCGTTCGAGTGCGGGGCCCGATTCGAAGAGCACCTTGCCGGTCTTGTCGAAGATGGTGAAGCTGCGCGAGCCGCCTTCGTAGTCGCCCTCGTTGGCGACGACGAGGCGATCGTCATCGAGCCACTTGACGGCATCCGGCTCGCGTTTGACGCCCGCCTTCTTGCCGGTGAAATTCAGCGCGCCGTCCGACTTGGTGTCGATGCCTTCGAGGTCGACCATGCCGGCGGAGAAATGTGACACCACCGTGCCGGTCTTGCCGTCGACGATCACGACGTGGTTGTTCTCCTGCAGCGTCAGAGCGATCTCGCCCAGGCCGTTGATCGCGACGAATTCCGGTTCGGGATCCTCGCCGCCGACCTCGGCAAGGCCGGTCAGCGTGACATGCTTCATCGTCGCGCAATCGGCAGCACCATCCTTCAGCGCGACGATTGCGAGGTCGCCCGCCGGCATCTGCGGCAGCTTGCCGTCGTTGAGTTCCTCGTCGCGCTCGTTCTCGATGGCGATCGCCGCGAAGGTCTTGTCCGAGGAGATCGCGACCGAATCCGGCTGGCCGCCGAGGTCGCAGCTGGCCTCCACCTTCTTCCCGGCGAGATCGACGACGTCGAGCTTGCCGGAGGGCTTCGCGTAACTCTCGGACGTGTTGACGGCGACGAGCGCCTTGCCGCCGAGGATGGCGACCGAGGTCGGCTCGCCGTCCATCATCAGCGCGCCGCCGGCCTTCGGAGCGCGGGCGTCGGAAATGTCGACGAAGCCGATCGCGCCGAGCGGGCTGTCGGAATAGACGAGCGTGTTGCCGTCCTCCGTCGCGGCGATGATCTCGGCGGAAGTGGCGGTGGATTTTTCCTTGTCGGCCGGAAGATTGGCGGCGACGGGGAAGGATGCGATACGATTGAAAACCTGTTCTGCCACGGCGGGCATGGCCGCGGACGTCAGCAGCGCCGTCATGAATGCTGCGCGAGAAATGCGGTACTTCATCGGAAAACCTCCTGCTTCCTCAAATGAGACAGGAGGCTTGTGCCGGTTCGCCGTGACAGGCGCATGACACGCCCGTCAGAAACCGAGGATATCGCCGCCGGGAGTGTTCCCGCGCCCCTCAGCGCCTTCCCTTCTCCTTCGAGAACTCGCTCGCCATCAGGAAGAGCGAAGCGCCGAGGATCATCGCTGCTCCCACCCAGAGATAACCGGCCGGCGCATAGCCGAAGGCGATCCAGCCGGCGAGCACGTTGAGCGGCAGCTTGAGATCGTCGAAGGGCTGGACGTAGGCCGCATCGGCCGCCTTGTACGCGGCGGTCAGAAAATATTGACCCACGACCGTCAGGAGACCCGCCAGCACGAGCACGGCAAACCCGCTGCCGGTCGGGACGGCGAAGCCTGCCGCCGCGGCGAGCCCGGCGTTGATCGGCGTCAGCAATACGAGAAGCCAGATGGTGATCGTCTCCGGCCGCTCGTGCGCCGTCAGGTCCTTGACGAGCAGCGAGGAAGCGCCCCAGAGCAGAGCTGCGAGCACCGGGAGCAGCGAGGCCGTGGTGAAGGCCTCCGACCACGGCTGCAGGATGACCATCGCACCTGAGAAGCCGGTGAGCGTCGCCGCCCAGCGCTTCCAGCCGACCTGCTCGCCAAGGAAGAGCTTCGCGCCGACGATGATGAAGAAGGGCGAGGTCATGACGAGTGCGATCGCCTGCCAGATCGGCACGGTGGCGAGGCCTTCCACCCAGGCCTGGACGCCGAAAGCGGCAAGCAGCACGCGCGCCAGGTGACGACCCGGAAAGCGGGTGCGCATGGCTCGCAGGCCGAGCCGCCGCAACAGCGGAACGGATAGGACGAGCGCGAAGGCGTATTGCCAGAAGGCGATCGAGGTGGCCGGGAAGCCCGCAACCATCGCCACCCACTGGGTCACGACATTGACGACGGCGAAGGCGATCCCCGCCAGAACCATGAAGGCGGCGCCGAGGACGGCACCGGAACGGGTGAGCGCAAGGGGGCTCTGATTCATGTCTTTTCCCTTCGACACAAAGGACCAACACAAATCAGGACGCATGAGG
>DATGWU010000591.1:0-3205 GCA_035299345.1 Rhizobium sp. | reverse complement strand
AATGGTACCGGCCGAACCCTCGAGTTCGTCGATGGCCTCGCAGAGTGCGTCCGTCGTCGGCGTTCCCCGCGTGCCGTAGGTATACTTCTGCGACCGGTTTTCCATGGTCTGTACATCCGGGAACAGAACGGTCGAAGCATGGACTACGGGCGGATTGACGAAGCCGTAATAGCTCATCGGGTCATTGCCGACGTGGCACAAGCGCGTGTCCGTACCGGCAGCCGCCAGCATTTCTTTTCTGTCTCTCATGCGAGCTCAACCTTTCTCGGGAATCTGACGGTCGGATTTTTCGTATCCGAGAGGAAGGACGTCAAGCGCTGCGGTGATCTTCTTGCAATGCGGCTCTGCCCGAACTTATGCGGCGAATCGGTGCTTTTTTAGCCAATTTCCGATTTTTTCCGCCATTTCCTGCCCGATTTTGATGCGAATTAGGCATTTTTCCAATTTTTTGCCCCATTTCACGGACCGCAGTCTTGACCGTGGTTCATTTTAAGACTGTGATAGCGCGGCTCGCACCGGGAGGTTAGTGGGCCGGCGGAGGCATGAAATCGTTCTCGCGATACGTGACCGTCGTGTATTTCAAGAACAATAGACAAAGGTTGGGAAAAATGAACAAGAAGCTTCTGTCAGTCGCTCTCGGCGCTGCAGTCGTCGGTTTTGGTGCACCGGCTGCATTCGCCGGCACGCTCGACGACGTGAAGGCGAAGGGATTCGTGCAGTGCGGCGTCAACGGCTCCAATCTCGCCGGCTTTGGTGCCCAGGACTCCTCGGGTAACTGGTCCGGCCTCGACGTCGACGTCTGCCGTGCCGTTGCTGCCGCCGTTTTCGGCGACGCAACCAAGGTCAAGTACACCCCCCTCTCGGCAAAGGACCGCTTCCCGGCCCTGCAGTCGGGCGAAATCGACATGCTGGCCCGTAACACGACCTGGACCGTCAGCCGCGACTCGCAGCTCGGCTTCGACTTCCGCGTCGTCAACTACTACGACGGCCAGGGCTTCATGGTTCCGAAGAGCCTCAACGTAAAGTCCGCACTCGAGCTCTCGGGCGCTGCCGTCTGCGTACAGTCCGGCACGACGACCGAACTCAACCTCGCCGACTACTTCAAGGCCAACGGCCTCGAGTACAAGCCGGTCGTGTTCGAGAAGCAGGAAGAAGTCGACGCGGCCTACCAGTCCGGCCGTTGCGACGTCTACACGACCGACCAGTCCGGCCTGTATTCGATCCGCCTGTCGCTCGCCAACCCCGACGACCACATGGTTCTGCCGGAAATCATCTCCAAGGAACCCCTCGGCCCGGCCGTTCGCCAGAACGATTCCAAGTGGTTCGACATCGTGACCTGGGCGCATTACGCCATGGTTTCGGCTGAAGAATTCGGCATCACCACGGCGAACGTCGACGAGATGCTGAAGTCGGAGAACCCCGACATCAAGCGCTTCCTCGGCGAGGAAAAGGACCAGACCATCGGCAAGGACCTCGGCCTTGACGAAAAGTGGGCCTACAACATCGTCAAGCAGGTCGGCAACTACGGCGAGTCCTTCGAGCGCAACGTCGGCGCCGGCAGCCCGCTGAAGATCGAGCGCGGCCTGAACGCCCTGTGGACCAAGGGTGGTCTGCAGTACGCTCCGCCGATCCGCTGAGCGGTCGCAACCAGCATACCGGAAAGGCGTCTCGGCGCCTTTCCGATCGACAGAATGAAAAAAGGCAGCTACGAAAAATGATGGCTGCGAACAGGGGATAATGCATGGCAGTGGTCGCCTCGGGCCGGGACGGCAATAGCCGTCCGGTGCACTCTTTGCTGTACAATCCAGCTTTCCGTCAGTTCGTCTATCAGGCGCTGACTCTCGTTTTCATCGTCTGGCTGTTCTGGTTCGCCGGAACCAACGCCGCCCAGAACCTTGCCCGCGCCAACATGACGGCGGGCTTCGACTTCCTGCGGAACCGCGCGGGCTTCGACATCGCCCAGACGCCGATCGCCTATTCGAGCGACAGTACGTACTTGCAGGCGCTGGCAGTCGGTCTGGTGAATACGTTGATCATCGCCGTGAGCGGGATCATCACGGCCAGCGTCATCGGGCTGATCGTCGGCATCGGCCGGCTTTCGCACAACTGGCTGATCTCCCGCCTCGCAACGGTCTATGTGGAAGTGTTCCGCAACATTCCGCCGCTGCTCGTCATCTTCTTCTGGTACAAGGGCGTCCTGTCGCTGCTGCCGGAGGTCCGGTCGGCGCTGGCCTTGCCGCTCTCCGTCTTCGTGAGCAACCGCGGTATATACATGCCGGCACCGGTCTTCGGCGAAGGCATAGGGCTTGTCGTCGCGGCCTTTGTCGCCGGCGTCGTCGCCGCGATCCTTTATTCGCGGTGGGCGACGAAGAAGCAGCTCGCCACGGGCAAGCGTCCGCCGGTCCTCTGGACGAATATCGCGCTGATCGTCGGATTGCCGCTTGTCGTCTTCGTCGTCCTCGGCGCGCCTGTCACCTTCGACATTCCCGAGCTCGGCAAGTTCAACATGCGGGGCGGCACCGTCATCGGTCCGGAGTTCCTGTCGCTTTACATGGCACTGTCCTTCTACACCGCCGCCTTCATCGCCGAGATCGTGCGCGCCGGCATCCGCGGCGTGCCGAAGGGCCAAACGGAAGCGGCGAGCGCGCTCGGCCTGCGGAGCGGTCCGACGACGCGTCTCGTCGTCCTGCCGCAGGCGTTGCGGATCATCATTCCGCCGCTCACCTCGCAGTACTTAAACCTGACCAAGAACTCCTCGCTTGCCGTCGCCATCGGTTACGCCGATCTGGTCGCGGTCGGCGGGACCATCCTCAATCAGTCCGGCCATTCGATCGAGATCATCGCGATCTGGATGCTGATCTACGTGTCGATCAGCCTCGCGACTTCTCTCTTCATGAACTGGTTCAATGCCAAGATGGCCCTGGTGGAGCGCTGACATGAGCGAAAACAACGTCTCCTATCTCCGCCAGGAATTCCTGGCCCCCCGCCCGGCCCCGCTGAGCGACCGCTCGGCGATCGGCTGGACCCGCAGGAACCTTTTTGCGAGTCCGCTCGACGCGGTGACGACGGTCATCTTCGGTGCGATCATCCTGTGGTTCGCCGTATCGACTTTCGACTGGCTGTTCATCTCGGCAGTCTGGACCGGCGATGGCCGCGCCGTCTGCGCCACCACTGTTCAGGGCGGTATCCAGCCGGATGGCTGGAG
>DATGWU010000590.1:0-17305 GCA_035299345.1 Rhizobium sp. | reverse complement strand
CCGCATCGACGAGAAGCAGCGAGGCGTAGAGGTTACCGGGTTCGGAGACCCATGTCCGGCCGCGGCGGCCGCGACCGCCTGTCTGGCTTTCGGCTGTCAGCCACAGAAAACCGGAATCGCCCGCGCGAGCGCGGGCGAGACATTCACTGTTGGTGGAGGCGAGGACGCGATGCGCCTCGTGCCGGAAGTCGTCGACCGACAACCGGCGGCACGTGCCGCGCCCGCTCAATAGAAGAGGGTCTTGGCTGCGGCCTCGGCCATGACGTCGAGGGGACCGCCGACCAGCAGATAGCCGACAACGAAGAGGCCCGACAGACCGAAGACCAGGCGAAGTTCGCCGGCGATGCGGGTGAACTCGACCTTCGCGTCATCGAACCACATGACCTTCACGACGCGGAGATAATAGTAGGCGCCGACCACCGAGGAGAGCACGCCGATGATGGCGAGACCGTAGAGCTGCGCTTCGACCGCTGCGACGAAGACGAAGTACTTCGCGAAGAAGCCGGCGAGCGGCGGGATGCCGGCGAGCGAGAACATCAGCGCACTCAGCACCACGGCCATGAACGGCTTGGTGGTGGAAAGGCCGGCGAGATCGTCGACGTTCTCGACGTTACCGCCTTCCTTGACGCGCATCGCCATGATGCAGGCGAAGGTGCCGAGCGTGGTGATCAGGTAGATCGTCAGGTAGATGATGACGCCCGTGATGCCCGTCTTCGAACCGGCGGCAAGGCCGACGAGCGCATAGCCCATGTGACCGATCGAGGAATAGGCCATGAGTCGCTTGATGTTGCGCTGGCCGATCGCGGCGAACGAACCGAGCAGCATCGAGGCGAGCGAGATGAAGACGACGACCTGCTGCCATTCGACGAAGATCGGCTGGAAAGCGCCGATGACGAGGCGGACGAAGATCGCCATCGCGCCGATCTTCGGGGCGGCGGCGAGGAAGGCGGTGACCGGCGTCGGCGCACCTTCGTAGACGTCCGGCGTCCACATGTGGAACGGTACGGCGGAAATCTTGAACGCGAGGCCGGCGAGGATGAAGACGAGGCCGAAGATCAGGCCGAGCTGCGGCTTGCCGGCCAACAGCACCCGCGCGATCTCGTCGAAGCCGGTGTTGCCGGTGAAACCATAGACGAGCGACATGCCGTAGAGCAGCATGCCGGACGACAGCGCGCCGAGGACGAAATACTTCAGGCCCGCTTCCGTGGAGCGCAGGCTGTCACGGTTGATCGCGGCGACGACATAGAGCGCCAGCGACTGCAGTTCCAGCGAGAGATAGAGCGAGATGAGATCGTTCGCCGAGATCATCAGCATGATGCCGAGCGTCGCCAGCACCAGAAGCACCGGGAACTCGAACCGGTCGAGGTGATCGAAGCGGGCGTGGCCGACCGCCATAATCATCGCCGTCACCGAACCGATCAGCGCGAGGATCTTCATGAAACGGGCATAGCCGTCGGCGAGATAGGCGCCGCCGAAGGCGGAACCCTCGGCCGGCACCAGCACCATCCACAGGCCCGAGGCGATCAGCAGCGCCACGGCAAGTCCGGTCACCGTCGGCGTGGACTTGTCGCCGGAGAATACGCCAACCATCAGCAGCACCAGGGCACCGACCGCGAGGATCAGTTCCGGTGTGACGAGATGCAGGCTTGCAACGAGTGTTTCAGCGTTCATGTCCAAAGGGTCCTGTCGTCAATTCACCGTGAGCGCAACGTCTTGCGCTGCCTGCAATGCTGCCGAGTAGTTGTTCACCAGAAGCTCGACCGAAGCGGCCGTGGCATCGAAGATCGGAGCCGGATAGACACCGAAGAAGATGGTGAGCGCAATCAGCGGATAGAGAATGAGCTTCTCGCGGAGCGAGAGGTCGAGCATGGCCTTCAGGCTCTCCTTCTCGAGCGCGCCAAAGACGACCCGGCGATAGAGCCAGAGCGCGTAAGCGGCCGAGAGGATGACGCCGGTCGCGGCGAAGAGCGCAACCCAGGTGTTAGCGCGGAAGACGCCGATCAGGGTCAGGAACTCCCCGATGAAGCCAGACGTGCCCGGAAGGCCGACATTCGCCATGGTGAAGACCATGAAGGCGACGGCGTATTTGGGCATGTTGTTCACCAGCCCGCCGTAGGCCGCGATGTCGCGAGTGTGCAGGCGATCGTAGATCACGCCGACGCAGAAGAAGAGAGCGGCCGACACGAAGCCGTGGCTCAGCATCTGGAAGATCGCGCCCTGCACGCCCTGCACGTTGGCGGCGAAGGTGCCCATGGTGACGTAGCCCATGTGCGCGATCGACGAGTATGCGATCAGCTTCTTCATGTCCTCCTGCATCATCGCCACCAGCGAGGTGTAGATGATTGCGATCACCGACATGCTGTAGACGAGCGGTGCGAAATAGTCGGACGCCAGCGGGAACATCGGCAGCGAGAAGCGCAGGAAGCCGTATCCGCCGAGCTTCAGCAGGATGCCCGCCAGGATCATCGAACCGGCCGTCGGCGCCTGCACGTGCGCATCCGGCAGCCAGGTGTGGACCGGCCACATCGGCATCTTCACCGCGAAGGAGGCGAAAAAGGCGAGCCATAGCCAAGTCTGCATCTGCGCCGGGAACTTGTGGGCGAGCAGCTGCGTGATGTCGGTCGTGCCGGCATCCCAGTACATCGCCATGATGGCGATCAGCATCAGCACCGAGCCGGCGAGCGTGTAGAGGAAGAACTTGTAGGACGCGTAGACGCGATCCTTGCCGCCCCAGACGCCGATGATGATGAACATCGGGATGAGGCCTGCCTCGAAGTAGACGTAGAACAGCACGATGTCGAGCGCCACGAATACCCCGATCATCAGGGTTTCGAGGAGCAGGAAGGCGATCATGTAGTCCTTCAGGCGCTTCTCGATCGAGACCCAGCTCGCGAGGATGCAGAAGGGCATGAGCAGCGTCGTCAGGATCACGAACAGCATCGAGATGCCGTCGACGCCGACGTGATACGAGATGCCGGTTCCGAGCCAGGCGTGCTTTTCCACCATCTGGAAGCCGGGGTTCGAATTGTCGAAGCCGATCCAGATGAAGAGCGAGACGACGAAGGTGAAGACCGTCGTCAGAAGTGCCACGTTGCGGATATTGCGGCGGCCGAGTGCCGTATCCTCCCGGGTCAGCAGGAGAAGCGCCACGCCGACCAGCGGCAGGAAGGTGACCGTTGAAAGAATGGGCCAATCGGTCATCAGAAGGAACTCCCGAGCATCATCCAGGTTACAAGCGCCGCGATTCCGATGAGCATCACGAAAGCATAATGATAGAGGTAGCCCGACTGCAGGCGGACGACCTTCTGGGTCACATCGACGACGGCCGCGGCGACGCCGTTCGGGCCGTAGGTGTCGATGACGCCGACGTCACCCTTCTTCCACAGGAAGCGGCCGAGAGCCTTGGCCGAGCGGACGAAGAGAAGATCGTAGAGTTCGTCGAAGTACCACTTGTTGAGCAGGAACTGGTAGAGCACGCGGTGCTGCTCGGCCAGAACCTTCGGGGTCGAGGGCGACTTGATGTACATGTACCAAGCCGTCACGAAACCGGTCAGCATCGCAACAAACGGGCTCCACTTCACCCAGGTCGGAACGCCGTGGAACTGTTCGAGGATCTCGTTTTCCGGCAGGGTGAAGAGCGCGCCCTTCCAGAACTCGCCGTATTCGTGGCCGAAGAAATGGCCTTCGAAGGCGACGCCGGCGAACACCGCACCGATCGCCAAAAGCGCGAGCGGAGCCAGCATCACCATCGGCGATTCATGCACGTGGTGCATGACGTCGGCGGATGCCCGCGGCTTGCCGAAGAAAGTGAGGAAGGCAAGACGCCAGGAATAGAAGCTGGTGAACAGCGCCGCGATGACGAGCAGCGTGAAGGCGAAGCCCGAGATCGCCGAATGCGAGGCATAGGCCGACTCGATGATGACGTCCTTCGAGAAGAAGCCGGCAAAACCGATCATCGTTCCCGGGATGCCGACGCCGGTCAGCGCCAGCGTACCGATGGTCATCGCCCAGAAGGTGAGCGGAATGTGCTTCCTGAGGCCGCCCATGTAGCGCATGTCCTGCTCGCCGTCGACGGCATGGATGACCGAGCCGGCGCCGAGGAAGAGCAGCGCCTTGAAGAAAGCGTGCGTGAACAGGTGGAAGATCGCCGCGCCATAGGCGCCGACGCCGAGTGCCACGAACATGTAGCCGAGCTGCGAGCAGGTCGAATAGGCGATGACGCGCTTGATGTCGTTCTGCACGAGACCGACGGTTGCCGCGAAGAAGGCGGTGATCGCGCCGATCAGCGTGACGAAGGTCAGCGCGTCCGGCGAGAGTTCGAAGAGCGGCGACATGCGGGCGACGAGGAAGACGCCGGCGGTGACCATGGTCGCGGCATGGATGAGCGCCGACACCGGGGTCGGGCCTTCCATCGCGTCCGGCAGCCAGGTGTGCAGCAGGAACTGCGCCGACTTGCCCATCGCGCCCATGAAGAGCAGCAGACAGATGGCGGTCATCGCATGCGCCTTGTCGAGGCTCATGCCAAAGAGGTTGATAACGGCTTCGCCGCCTTCGGCACCCTCGGCCGGCAGATAGCTCTGCGCGGCAGCGAAGATGGTCTCGAAGTTGATCGAGCCGAAGAGCACGAAGATGCCGCCGATGCCGAGGATGAAGCCGAAGTCACCGACGCGGTTGACGATGAACGCCTTCATGGCCGCGGCGCAGGCCGACGGCTTCTTGAACCAGAAGCCGATGAGCAGGTACGAGGCGAGACCGACGCCTTCCCAGCCGAAGAACATCTGCAAGAGGTTGTCGGAGGTCACCAGCATCAGCATGGCGAAGGTGAACAGCGACAGATAGGAGAAGAAGCGCGGCCGGTCCGGATCGTGGTGCATGTAGCCGATCGAGTAGATGTGGACCAGCGTCGAGACGCTGTTGACGACGACCAGCATGACGGCGGTCAGCGTATCGATCCTGAGCGACCATTCGACGTCGATGCCGCCGGACTGGATCCAGCGCAGCACGGAGACCTTGATGACCTCGTGTCCCTCGCCGAAGCCGACGTTGACGAAGACGATCCACGAGAGAACCGCCGCGACGATCATCAGGCCGCTGGTGATGTATTCGGAGGCCTTGGCGCCGATCTGGCGACCGAGCAGGCCGGCGATCAGGGCGCCGATCAGCGGAAGAAAGACGATAGCCTTATATAAAATCATAGCCTTATCAGCCCTTCATCATATTGATGTCTTCGACGGCGATGGAGCCGCGATTGCGGTAGAAGACAACGAGAATAGCAAGACCGATCGCCGCTTCTGCCGCAGCGACGGTCAGGATGAACAGGGCGAAGACCTGGCCGACCATGTCGTTGAGGAAGGCGGAGAACGCCACCATGTTCACGTTGACCGCCAGCAGGATGAGCTCAATCGACATGAGAATGACGATGACGTTCTTGCGGTTCAGGAAAATGCCGAACACGCCGAGGGTGAAGAGAATGGCACTGACCGTCAGGTAATGGGAAAGACCGATTTCCATGTTTTCTGTTCCTTGACCTCGTGCTGCCTCAGACGCCCTGCCCCGGCTTGACCTTGACCACCTTGACGGCGGTCGCGGGCGAGCGGGCAACCTGTCTGGAAATATCCTGCCGCTTGATGTTGGTGCGGTGGCGCAGTGTCAGCACGATTGCGCCGATCATCGCCACCAGCAGCACCAGGCCGGCGATCTGGAAGAAGTAGACGTAATTGGTATAGAGCACATCGCCGAGGGCCGCCGTGTTCTGGCGTTCGGCAAGTGCGGGGATCGGCATGGTCACCGCGTTCATCGCTTCCGGCGAGATGACGCTGCCGCCGATGACGAGCACCAGTTCCGCCGCCACAACGACACCGATGAGTGTGGCGATCGGCGCATATTTCAGCGCGCCGGACCTGAGCTCGGCGAAGTCGATGTCGAGCATCATGACGACGAAGAGGAAGAGCACCGCCACGGCGCCGACATAGACGACCAGCAGGATCATCGCCAGGAATTCCGCGCCCGTCAGGAGGAACAGGCCGGCGGCGTTAACGAAGGTGAGGATGAGGAACAGAACCGAGTGGACCGGATTCCGTGCCGAGATCACCATGAACGCCGAAGCCACGGCGACAAAGGCAAAGAGATAGAAAAAAAGAGCCTGAAGACCCATGTTGGTGCCTTTTCATCTTCCCCGGGACGCGCGTCCGCGCCGCCGTCCGATGGGACGCTGCCGGTAATCCCCTACCGGCTGGACGCCCCTGTTCAAAACTCATGTGCCGCGGCGGCCCCGCTTGCCGGCGCCGCCTTCGGTGGATGTCCCCGCCGATCAGCGGTACGGAGCATCCAGCGCGATGTTGCGCGCGATTTCCCGTTCCCAGCGATCGCCGTTGTCGAGAAGCCGCGCCTTGTCGAAATAAAGTTCTTCGCGCGTCTCGGTGGCGAACTCGAAATTCGGCCCCTCGACGATCGCCTCGACCGGGCAGGCTTCCTGACAGAAGCCGCAATAGATGCACTTCACCATGTCGATGTCGTAGCGCACCGTGCGACGCGTGCCGTCGTTGCGGCGCGGGCCGGCCTCGATGGTGATCGCCTGGGCCGGACAGATCGCCTCGCAGAGCTTGCAGGCGATGCAGCGCTCTTCGCCGTTCGGATAGCGGCGCAGCGCATGCTCGCCACGGAAGCGCGGCGACAGCGGCCCCTTCTCGAAGGGATAGTTGATCGTGGCCTTGGGCGCGAAGAAGTAGCGCATCGACAGGAAGAAGGCGCCGACGAACTCCTTCAGGAACAGGGAATTGATAGCCTGGGAGAGACCAGCCATCTTAACCTCCAAATCTGCCGAGGGACGGAACGGACATCATCATGCCCATCCCATCAGCTTCAGCACGAATGCAACGATGACGACCATGGCGAGCGAGAGCGGCAGGAACACCTTCCAGCCGAGACGCATCAGTTGGTCGTAGCGGTAGCGCGGCACGAAGGCCTTCACCATCGCGAACATGAAGAACACCATCGACGCCTTGAGCACGAACCAGACGACGCCGGGCACCCAGTTGAGAATGGCGATATCGACGGGCGGCAGCCAGCCACCGAGGAACAGGATGGTGGTCAGCGCGCACATCAGGACGATGGCGGCGTATTCGCCGAGCATGAACATCATGTACGGGGTCGAGCCGTATTCGACCATGAAGCCGGCGACCAGTTCCGATTCCGCTTCCGGCAGGTCGAAAGGCGGGCGGTTCGTCTCGGCGAGCGCCGAGATGAAGAAGACGATGAACATCGGGAACAGCGCCAGCCAGTGCCAGTCGAGGAACGAGCTCGGCATGCCGAGCATGGTGCCGAGGCCGTCCTTCTGGGCGTAGACGATGTCCGAGAGATTGAGCGAACCGACGCAGAGCAGGACGGTGACGATCACGAAGCCGATCGAGACTTCATAGGACACCATCTGCGCGGCCGAGCGCAGCGCGCCGAGGAAGGGATACTTCGAGTTCGAAGCCCAGCCACCCATGATGATGCCGTAGACTTCGAGCGAGGAGATCGCGAAGACGTAAAGGATGCCGACATTGATGTTGGCGATCACCCAGCCGTCGGCGAGCGGCACGACCGCCCAGGTGGCGAGTGCCAGCATCACCGCGACGAGGGGTGCGAGCAGGAAGACGCCCTTGTTGGCGCCGGCCGGAATGACCGGTTCCTTGAAGACGAACTTCAAGAGGTCGGCGAAGGACTGGAAGAGACCCCAGGGGCCGACAACGTTCGGACCGCGGCGCATCTGCACCGCCGCCCAGATCTTGCGGTCGGCAAGCAGGACATAGGCAATGAACAGCAGCAGGGCGACCAGCAGCAGCAGCGACTGGGCGATCATGATGGCCGCCGGCCAGACATAGGTTGAAACGAAAGAATCCATGTTCCCCAGCCCTTACTCTGCCGCAGCCTTGAAATTGTTGCGGGCCAATGCCGAGCATTCGGCCATCACGGCCGAAGCACGCGCGATCGGGTTCGTCAAATAGAAGTCTTTGATCGGTGACGCAAACCCGGATTTGGTCATCTGCCCGGCTTTTTTCGCAAGCGCGGCAATTTCGTCACCCGAACCTGTAGCGATCTCGTCGATCCCGGCGAAGTGCGGGTAAGCGGCATAGAGCTTGGCGCGAAGGGCCTGCAGCGAATCGAACGGCAGCTTCTTGCCGAGCACGTCGGAAAGCGCGCGGATGATCGCCCAGTCCTCGCGGGCCTCGCCCGGCGCGAAGCCGGCGCGGTTGCCCATCTGGACGCGGCCTTCGGTGTTGACCCAGGTGCCGGACTTTTCCGTATAGGCGGCGCCCGGCAGGATGACGTCGGCGCTGTGCGCACCGGCATCGCCGTGGCTGCCGATATAGACCGTGAACGTCGACCCCTTCTTGCCGAAGTCGAGTTCGTCGGCGCCGAGCAGGAAGAGCACGTCCATCGAGCCCAGCATCGCGCCGGCCGATACACCGTTCGCACCCGGCACGAAGCCGAGGTCGAGGCCGCCGACGCGGGCGGCGGCGGTGTGCAGGACGGCAAGGCCGTTCCATTCGGGCGAGACGGCTCCGACTGAGACCGCGAGCTTGGCGACGTTCGCGAGGACGGCTGCACCGTCTTCACCGGCGAGAGCCCCCTGCCCTACGATGATCATCGGGGCCTTGGCATTCTTCAGCACGTCGACGAAGGCGCCCTTGCCGGCGACGAGGTCGGCGAGCGTCTCGGAGCCAGCGCCGAGGTAGTCGCACTGGTAGCGAAGTTCACCGCCTTCGCCGATCACGCCGATCGGGAAGCCGCCGCGGCGCCAGCGCTTGCGGATGCGGGCGTTGAGGACGGCAGCCTCGAAGCGCGGATTGGCACCGACGATGAGCAGCGCGTCGGCGGTTTCAATGCCTTCGATCGTCGGATTGAAGATGTAGCTCGAACGGCCGAGCGACGGATCGAGGGCTGCGCCATCCTGGCGGCAGTCGAGATTGGTCGAGCCGAGCGCGGAAACGAGTTCCTTCAGCGCGTACATTTCCTCGACGGAGGCGAGATCGCCGGCAATCGCGCCGATCTTGTCGCCCTTGGTCGCGGCAACGGCAGCCTTGACGGCAGCGAACGCCTCGCTCCAGCTCGCCGGCTGCAGGCGGCCGTCACGGCGGACATATGGCCGGTCGAGGCGCTGGGTCTTCAGGCCGTCCCAGATGAAGCGGCTCTTGTCGGAAATCCATTCTTCGTTGATCGCCTCGTTGACGCGCGGCATGATGCGCATGACTTCGCGACCGCGGGTATCGACGCGGATGGCCGAGCCGACGGCGTCCATGACGTCGATCGATTCGGTCTTGCCGAGTTCCCACGGACGGGCGGTGAAGGCAAACGGCTTCGAGGTCAGCGCGCCGACCGGGCAGAGGTCGATGACGTTGCCCTGCAGCTCGGAAGTCATCGCCTGCTCGAGATAGGTGGTGATCTCGGCATCCTCACCGCGGCCGATCAGACCTAGCTCGGCGATGCCGGCGACTTCGGTGGTGAAGCGGACGCAGCGCGTGCAATGGATGCAGCGGTTCATCACGGTCTTGACCAGCGGACCGATATACTTGTCCTCGACCGCGCGCTTGTTTTCGGTATAGCGCGAGCTGTCGACGCCGAAGGCCATCGCCTGGTCCTGCAGGTCGCATTCGCCGCCCTGGTCGCAGATCGGGCAATCGAGCGGATGGTTGATCAGCAGGAACTCCATCACGCCTTCGCGGGCCTTCTTGACCATCGGCGTGTTGGTGAAGACTTCCGGCAGTTCGCCGTTCGGGCCGCCGCGGATATCGCGCACGCCCATGGCGCAGGAGGCCGCCGGCTTCGGCGGGCCGCCCTTCACTTCCACGAGACACATGCGGCAATTGCCGGCGACCGACAGCCGCTCATGAAAACAAAAGCGCGGGACTTCGGCACCGGCTTCCTCGCACGCCTGCAACAGCGTGAAATGATCCGGAACTTCGATCGCTTTACCGTCGACTTTCAGCTTTGCCATATTCGCCTTCCTGTCTCACGCACACCGCGCATGTTGCCAGAGTTTCACCTCCGGCAAGTGCGACCAGCCGAAAGCCCTGTCGCTGTTGCCGTGCTTGTTCAATTCGTCGAGCCGCTCTTTCGCCTCGGCCACCGTGGGAAATTCTCCCGCAGCGACATGCCACATGACGAAATGCTGCTTTTCCATGATCTCGAACCATTCCGCGCGGCGGGCATAGAACTGCCGGTGAACGGTCTTCCATACGAAATTCTCGAATGACGCGACGTCGCGCCAGACACTCATGTTGACGATCACCAGCGGATCGTCGAAACAATCGATCGCGGTCGCATTGCCGCTCTCGTCCTTCAGCCGCCAGACGAAGCCTTCCGACCGCTCGGCAATGCCGTTGACGAGGTCGAGCGCCTTGACGAAGGCGGCCACCCGCGGGTCTTCCAGTGGATAGCGCAGACGCGCGATGTTGAGTTCGGCTAGGTGCTGCGTCACGCCCCGCCCCCCTTCAATGCCTTCGCCTGCGCAACCCAGCCGTCGCGGACGATACGTCCACCGAGGCCGATCTCGGCATCGATACGCGCGACGTCCGCGTCGCTCCAGCCGGCGATGTCGGCAAAGCGGGTGACGCCGATCCCGTTCAGAACCTGCTCGAGCTTCGGCCCGACGCCGGAAACCTCCTTCAGGTCGTCGGCCTTGCCGCGTCCCTTCGACACCGCCTTGGCAGCCTTCGGCTTTGCAGTCTTCGGAGCGGCAGACGCTGCAACGACCGGCGTCGTCTTCGCGGATTTCGCCGGAGCCGCCTTGGCAACCGGTGCCTTCGCAACCGGCACCTTGGCCGCGCGTTTCACCTTTGCGGCGGGCTTTCGCGTGACCGACGTCGCTACAGGCTCAGACGGCGGTGCCGGACGTTCGTCGCGCACCTTCTCGTCCTCGATCTTGCGCGCGAGCGTTTCGGTCGCCTCCAGTGCCCCCTGCAGCGAACCGAGGAAGGCACTCGCCATCTGGGTCGCGAAACCGAAGCCGACCGCCGTCATCGCGGCAAGCGCTGCGGCGGGATGCGCCATCAGCGGGTGCAGCGGCAGACCGGCAGCTTCCGGCGCGGCGTCGGACGCACGGCCGAAGTCGGCCGGCTTCGCCGCAACTCCCTCCCGTGTCTGGTCCTTTGCCTTCGCCATCGTCCGATTGTCCTTACTCGGCGGCTTCCATCACGACGCCATGAGCCATGGCGTTGCGGGTGTACTGATCGATGCGGGCTTCCATTTCCGGGCGGAAATGCTTGATGAGGCCCTGGATCGGCCATGCGGCGGCGTCGCCGAGCGCACAGATGGTGTGGCCCTCGACCTGCTTGGTCACCTGGAAGAGCATGTCGATCTCGCGCTTCTGGGCATTGCCCTTCACCATGCGTTCCATGACGCGCATCATCCAGCCGGTGCCTTCGCGGCACGGCGTGCATTGGCCGCAGCTCTCGTGCTTGTAGAAGGCCGAGAGACGCCAGATCGCCTTCACGATGTCGGTCGACTTGTCCATGACGATGACCGCAGCGGTGCCGAGCGAGGAGCCGACTTCGCGCAGGCCGTCATAGTCCATGATGGCGTCCTTCATCTGGGCGCCCGGTACGCACGGTACCGAGGAACCGCCCGGGATGACGGTGAGAAGATTGTCCCAGCCGCCGCGGATGCCGCCGCAATGCTTCTCGATCAGCTCGTGGAACGGGATCGACATCGATTCCTCGACCGTGCACGGCTTGTTGACGTGACCGGAGATCGAATAGAGCTTGGTGCCGGTGTTGTTCGGACGGCCGAAGCTGGAATACCAGCCCGCACCGCGACGCAGGATGGTCGGCGTCACGGCGATCGACTCGACGTTGTTGACCGTCGTCGGACAGCCGTAGAGGCCCATGTTGGCCGGGAACGGCGGCTTCAGGCGCGGCTGGCCCTTCTTGCCTTCCAGGCTTTCCAGCAGCGCGGTTTCCTCGCCGCAGATATACGCGCCGGCACCGTGATGCACGACGATGTCGATGTCGTAGCCGAGCTTGTTGTTCTTGCCGAGCAGCCCGTATTCGTAGCACTCGTCGATCGCCGCCTGCAGTGCCTCACGCTCGCGCATGAACTCGCCGCGGACGTAGATGAAGGCGTGATGGGCGCCCATGGCAAAGGAGGCGACGACGCAGCCTTCGATCAGCGTATGCGGATCGTGGCGCATGATGTCGCGGTCCTTGCAGGTACCGGGCTCCGATTCGTCGGCGTTGACCACGAGATAGTGCGGGCGGCCGTCGCTTTCCTTCGGCATGAAGGACCACTTGAGGCCGGTCGGGAAGCCGGCGCCGCCACGGCCGCGCAGGCCAGACGCCTTCACCTCGTTGATGATCCAGTCACGGCCCTTTTCGAGCAGTTGCCTGGTTCCATCCCAATGGCCACGGCTCATGGCGCCCTTCAGGGACTTGTCCTTGAGGCCGTAGATGTTGGTAAAGATGCGATCCTGATCCTTCAACATAGTCTAACCTCTTACCGCGGCTTCTTGCCGAAGACCTTGATGTATTCGGCCTCGCCGCCCTTGGCGAGCGCCTTGGCCTGCTTGACCCAGTCGTCCCGCTCGATGCGGCCGCCGAACTTCAGATAGCCGTCGACCCATTCGCGCTCCGCCTTCTTCCAGGCGGCGACCTGCGCGAAGGTATAGATGCCGAGCTCGTGAAGGATGGCTTCGATCTTCGGACCGACGCCGGAAATCATCTTCAGATCGTCCGGGGTGGCCGGCTTCTCGATCCCGGCGGGACGGTTCTTCTCGTCACGGGAGATCTGGTCGACCAGCCCCTTGCCGGCGGCATCGGCCGCGGCGGTCTCGGAAATGACTTCCTTGATCTCGTCGCTCGCAGGCGTCGCACGCTTGCGGGCCGGCTTCACTTCCGGGCCGCCCGGAACGGCAGTCTTGCCGTTGGCGGGCGAGCGGACGGCAGGATTGGTCTCGTCGGCGGACTCGTCCACCCTACCGGCATTGGCCGGCGGAACGTGGACGGTCTCTTCGCCGGCGGGGACCGCCTTCGCCGTCGTCTTCTTGCCGGAGGCCGCGTCGACCAGCGTGGTCGGACCACCGGCCGGCGCCGAATAGATGCGGTCGGTCTGCGGGCCGGGCTTCACCTCGCCCCCCCTGCCCGCCTCGAAGCGGTCGATGATGTCTTCGAGCTGCGCCGGCGTCAGGTCCTCGTAGCTGTCCTTGAAGATCATCACCATCGGTGCGTTGACGCAGGCGCCCTGACACTCGACCTCTTCCCACGACAGCGTGCCGTCGGCATTGAGCTCGAAGGGATCATGATGGATCTTGTGCTTGCAGACCTCGATCAGGTCCTCTGCGCCGCGCAGCATGCAGGGCGTCGTGCCGCAGACCTGGATGTGGGCGCGGGTGCCGACCGGCTTCAGCTGGAACTGGGTGTAGAAGGTCGCCACTTCCAGCACGCGGATATAGGGCATCGCGAGCATGTCGGCGACGTGTTCGATCGCGGCGCGCGTCACCCATCCTTCCTGTTCCTGCGCCCGCATGAGCAGCGGGATGACCGCCGATTGCTGGCGGCCTTCAGGATATTTGCGAATGGTCTTCTCGGCCCAGGCCGCATTCTCCTCGTTGAAGGAGAAGCTGGCGGGCTGGACGCGATCTTCGGCTAGTCGACGAACGGACATTCTTCCTCACGCCTTGTCTCAGTTTATGGATCCACACCTGGAATTCTGCAAAGACGCGAATTCACAGGCATAGGCCGAGTTCTCTTTCTGCAGGAACACGATGAACTTCGAGCCGTTCGGGACGGCTGCCTTGATCTCGTATCCCTGCTTGATGAGTTCCGCCATGGTTGTCGATGAGCCCTGCGACGAGACCGCTGCGTCCTGGGCGAAGACGCCCGGGGCAAAGGCCAGAAGAGCGAGCGTCAACAAACCGCGGCGCATTACCGGTCCACCTCTCCGAACACGATGTCGAGCGAGCCGATCAGTGCCGCCATGTCGGCGAGCATGTGACCGCGACCGAGGAAGTCCATGGCTGAGAGATGGGCGTAACCCGGAGCGCGAATCTTGCAGCGGTACGGCTTGTTGGAGCCGTCGGAGACGAGATAGACGCCGAACTCGCCCTTCGGCGCCTCGACCGAAGCATAAACCTCACCTGCCGGAACGTGGTAGCCTTCAGTATAGAGCTTGAAGTGGTGGATGAGGGCTTCCATCGACCGCTTCATCTCGCCACGCTTCGGCGGCACGACCTTGCCGTCGAGCGAGGATACCGGACCGTTCCTCGCCTCGCCCTTCAAACGCGCGATCGCCTGCTTCATGATCCTGACAGACTGACGCATCTCCTCCATGCGGACGAGATAGCGGTCGTAGCAGTCGCCGTTCAGGCCGACGGGAACGTCGAAGTCGAAATCGGCATAGCATTCGTAGGGCTGCGACTTGCGCAGGTCCCATGCCGCGCCCGAGCCGCGGACCATGACGCCCGAGAATCCCCATGCCCAGGCGTCTTCCAGCGACACGACACCGATATCGACGTTGCGCTGCTTGAAGATGCGGTTGCCGGTCAGAAGCTTGTCAATGTCGGCAAGCCGGGCGGGAAACTGGTCGCACCACTTGTCGATATCGTCCACGAGTTCCGGCGGCAGATCCTGGTGGACACCGCCCGGACGGAAATAGGCCGAGTGCATGCGCGCGCCCGAGGCACGTTCGTAGAACACCATCAGCTTCTCACGCTCTTCAAAGCCCCAGAGCGGCGGCGTCAGCGCGCCGCAGTCCATGGCCTGCGTCGTAACGTTGAGCAGGTGATTGAGAATGCGTCCGATTTCGGAATACAGAACCCGGATCAACTGTCCGCGGATCGGAATTTCAATCCCCAGCAGCTTTTCAGCCGCCAAGGCGAATGCGTGCTCCTGGTTCATCGGCGCGACGTAGTCGAGCCGGTCGAAGTAGGGAACAGCCTGCAGATAGGTCTTGGTTTCGATCAGCTTCTCCGTGCCGCGATGAAGCAGGCCGATATGCGGATCGACGCGCTCGACAATTTCACCGTCGAGCTCGAGCACGAGACGCAGAACGCCGTGAGCAGAGGGGTGCTCCGGGCCGAAATTGATCGTGAAATTGCGGACGTTATGTTCGTTCATGGCACTAACCTTCCGCCTACCTGTCCGCCTTCTCGTCGCCCGGCAGCACGTAATCCGTGCCCTCCCAAGGCGAGAGAAAGTCGAAGCTACGGAATTCCTGTTTCAGTTCGACCGGCTCGTAGATCACGCGCTTGGCCGAATCGTCATAACGCACTTCGACGAAACCCGTTGTCGGGAAGTCCTTGCGGAGCGGATGCCCCTCGAAACCGTAGTCGGTGAGGATACGGCGCATGTCCGGATGACCGGAGAACGGAATGCCATAGAGATCCCAGGCCTCGCGTTCGAACCAGTCGGCGCCCGGATAGACCACCGTCGCCGAGGGAACCGATTCGTCCTCGGCAACCGCCAGCTTCACCCGGATGCGGAGATTCTGGCGCGGTGACAGCAGATGATAGACGACATCGAAGCGCTTCTCGCGCTCGGGGTAATCGACACCACATATGTCAATGAAACAGACGAAACCGCACTGTACGTCGTCACGCAGGAACGCCAGCAGATCAATGATGGAATCCGGCGTCGTGACCAGCGTCAGTTCGCCGTACGCCACCTCAGCCGAGGAAATCAGCGAGCCGCGCACTTCCTTCAGGTAGGATGCAAGCTCGTTCAGAGCTTCACTCATCTTGTTGTCCTTTGCCCTTAGCGCTCGATCGTTCCGGTGCGGCGGATCTTCTTCTGCAGCAGGAGAACGCCATAGATCAGCGCCTCCGCCGTGGGGGGACAGCCCGGCACGTAGATATCCACCGGCACCACACGGTCACAACCGCGTACGACCGAATAGGAATAGTGATAATAGCCGCCTCCATTGGCACACGAGCCCATGGAAATCACATAACGCGGCTCCGGCATCTGGTCATAGACCTTGCGCAACGCAGGCGCCATCTTGTTGGTGAGCGTGCCGGCGACGATCATCACGTCCGACTGGCGCGGGCTGGCGCGCGGCGCGAAACCGAAGCGCTCCATGTCGTAGCGCGGCATGGAGGCCTGCATCATCTCGACGGCGCAACAGGCCAGGCCGAACTGCATCCACATCAGCGAGCCGGTACGGGCCCAGGTGATCAGATCGTCGGTCGAGGTGACGAGAAAGCCCTTGTCGGCCAGTTCGTTGTTGATCTCGCCAAAATAGGCGTCGTCGCTGCCGATCGGCTTGCCGGTCGCGGGATCGACGATACCCTTGGGCTGAGGTGCGACCAGCGTAGATTTACCCTGCACTAATCCCATTCCAGCGCCCCCTTCTTCCATTCATAGATAAAGCCGACGGTCAGAACGCCGAGGAACACCATCATCGACCAGAACCCGAACCAGCCGAGATCGCCGAAGGACACCGCCCAGGGAAACAGGAAGGCGACTTCGAGGTCGAAGATGATGAAGAGGATAGACACCAGATAGAAGCGGATGTCGAACTTCATGCGGGCGTCGTCGAACGCGTTGAAGCCGCATTCAAAGGCCGAAAGCTTTTCCGGATCGGGCGCCTTGAAGGCAATAGCGAACGGCGCGATCAACAGCGCCAGGCCGATGACGAGGGCGATACCGATAAAGATTGCGATCGGAATGTAGGAACTGAGCAGTTCAGTCATCATATCCATCCCTGCTTGCTGTGTAATGCCGGGAGGCACCGTGCCCGAAGGCGGACAAGCCGAAAAGAGAGTTGTAACGCGCCGTGGTTAGCGCAGGTGCCGCCCCAGCGCAAGACCGCAAAGGCCTTTTCACGTGCCGCATCCCGACTTTCTCAGCCGACTTTAGGACGACAAAACCAAACGCCGGATCACACCTTCGTGTTTCCGGCAAACGCATTTCTGGAGAGAAAGAATGGCGCGAGTGACGGGGCTCGAACCCGCGACCTCCGGCGTGACAGGCCGGCGCTCTAACCAACTGAGCTACACCCGCGTTTTTGGCGTGGCGGCGACCTAGGTGGCAGCCCGCGGGGTGTCAACATCGCCCGCGTCTTTTTCCGCGTCTTCCTCGCCGGCATGCGTCAACGTACCGTGCTCGAAGAGGAAACCGGCGATGTCAGGGGTGCCCGCCGCGGAAAAAATCGTCTTCATGATGATCAGCAGCGGAACGGCCAGAAGCGCTCCCGTCGTCCCCCAGACCCATGACCAGAAGCTCAGCGAGACCAGGATCGCGAGCGGGCTGATCGTCAGGCGCTTGCCGACAATCATCGGCGTAATCAGGTTGGCTTCAACCAGATGAAGACCGACGAAGACGAGTGGCGG
>DATGWU010000589.1:0-15031 GCA_035299345.1 Rhizobium sp. | reverse complement strand
ACCGTCCTTGCTGGTGCGGCGGCATTGCTCGCGGCCGCCCTTCCCCTGCCTGCCTTTGCCGTCACCGGCGCCTCCGATGCCGCACAAAAGATCGCGGACCATTTCTCGTCGGTCAAAACGATGATGGGCGAATTCGTTCAGTTTGGCCCGCGCGGCGAACAGACAGGCGGCAAGTTCTTCATTGAACGCCCGGGAAAGCTGCGTTTCAACTACGAGAAGCCTTCGCCGATGCGGGTGATTGCCGATGGCAAGAACGTCGTCATCGGCAACACCAAGCTGAAAACCTGGGACCTCTACCCCCTTTCGAAGACACCTCTCAGCCTGCTCCTCTCCGACAGGATCGATCTCGGGCACCAGATGGTCCGCGACGTCAAGGAAGAATCGGATCTGACCACGATCGTTCTCGGCGACAGGACTGTGTTCGGCGATTCAACGATCACCCTCATGTTCGATCCCAAGACTTTCGACCTGCGCCAGTGGACCATCACGGACGCTCAGGCGAAGGACACCACCGTCATGATCTTCAATGTGAAGACGGGAACGGCGTTCGACCCCAGCGTCTTTGAAATTCCCTACAGCGACGTTCACAGCCAGAAACGCTGACATCGCCGGATTGTCTGTGGAGAAGAGCGGTGGCACCCGCTGGCGCCTCCGGCTTTCGGCTATTCACGACGGATAGAACGTCCTAGTTCTTCATCCAGGTTGGTTGGGCGCTTACCGTCCCCGAAAAGGAGAAAATCGCCGTGACTCTTTCGATCACCACGTGGAACATCAACTCGGTGCGGCTGCGGTTGCCGATCGTCGTGCAATTCCTCGAGCGTTTCACACCCGACATCCTGTGCCTCCAGGAAATCAAATGTCAAAACGAAGAGTTCCCGGCAGACGCACTGCGGGAGCTCGGATACGACAACATCATTCTTCACGGGCAGAAAGGCTACCACGGGGTGGCCATCGTTTCACGACTGCCGCTCAGCGAGGATCACCGCCAGGACTACTGTGGAATGGGTGACGCACGCCACATATCCGCGATCTTCCAGTGGGCGGGCACGCGGATTCGCCTCCACAATTTCTACGTCCCCGCGGGCGGCGACGAGCCGGACCCGACGATCAATCCCAAATTTGCGCACAAGCTCAGTTTCGTGGACGAGATGAAGGCCTTGCGAGCAGACGCGGAGCCAGGCGTTTCGTCGATCCTGGTCGGTGATCTCAACATCGCGCCATTTGAGAACGACGTCTGGTCCCACAAGCAGATGCTGAAGATCGTCAGCCACACGCCGGTCGAGACCGAGGGTCTTCTGGAGGTCGCCAGCCGCGGAGGGTGGCTCGACCTGATGCGCCAGGCCGTGGATCCGTCCCAAAAGCTCTACACGTGGTGGAGCTATCGTGCGAAGGACTGGGCGGCGGCCGACCGCGGGCGCCGCCTGGATCATATCTGGTCGTCCCCTGACCTCGGACCGCACCTCGACAGCATTGAGATCCTGAAGGAGGCACGCGGCTGGGAAAGGCCGTCCGATCATGTTCCCGTGACGGCACGTTTTTCGGCCTGAAGACTTATCTATTCGAAGCGTGGCGCCAGCGCGGCACTTCCTTCGACCAGCGAGCGCAGGGACAGCCGAATGCGCTCCTGCACGACTGCGGCCATGGCGGGATACTCCTCCAGCAAGCGGTGGAACATCGCGCGGGTGATGCGGATCACCTCGCAGTCCTCCAGCGCAATCGCCGTGTACTTCCGCTCGACCATGGTCACGAGCGCCAGTTCGGAGAGCATCGTTCCACGCTCGGCGACCGCTTCAACCTTCGGCTTTCCTCCTCGCCCGAAGATCGACAATTCCAGCCGCCCTCTCGACACGACATAAGCGCATTCGGCCGGAGACCTTTCGCGGAACAAGGCCTGCCCCGCTGCAACGGTACGATGCTCCGCACCGAAGGCAATAAGGCGCAACTGGTCCTTGTCGAGCCCCTGAAACAAGGGCACACAGGAAAGTAGTTCGATGTCGTCGCTCAGCGCCATTGCGGTCTTTCCGAATCAGGGGACGATCTTGTAGCCGCCGTTCTCCGTCACCAAAATCTCGGCATTCGAGGGATCTTGCTCGATCTTCTGGCGCAGTCGGTAGACATGGGTTTCGAGAGTATGGGTGGTTACGCCGGAATTGTAACCCCATACTTCCTCCAGAAGCACGTCACGAGTGACTACCTTCTGGCCGGCCCGGTAGAGATAACGGATGATCGCTGCCTCCTTCTCGGTCAAGCGGATTTTCTTGCCGTCTTCCGTGGTCAACAGCTTCTGGCTCGGCTTGAACAGATAGGGACCGACGGTGAAGGTGGCATCTTCGCTATGCTCATGCTGGCGAAGCTGGGCCCGGATACGCGCAAGCAGTACGGCAAAACGGAATGGCTTCGTCACGTAATCATTAGCGCCCGCCTCTAACCCGAGGATGGTGTCCGAATCCGTGTCGTGTCCCGTGAGCATGATGACCGGCGCCTTGAATCCGTTCTTGCGCAGCAACTTCACTGCCTCTCGCCCGTCCATGTCGGGAAGACCGACATCCATGATGAGAAGATCGACCTGTGCGTTGCGAGCCGTCTGGATACCCTTTGCCGCCGTTTCTTCCTGAAGAAGAGAGAATTCCTCGTAGAGCGACAATTGTTCGATGAGCGTTTGCCGCAGGTCCTCGTCATCGTCTACAAGAAGAATCGTCCGCGCCGTCATGATTTCGCCTCTTGTGTTGCGCCCGCTTTCCGGGCCGGACCGAAAATCCGGGTTCGGCAGCGCCAAACGCTTTGTTATCGTTTCCGCTGCTATGAATACAACGAGTCACAGGCAAGGCAAAATCTCGTGAAGTCGTCTCTTCGCAATCTCTCTGCCGGCCGCAGTCAGCCGATCGTGCTTCGTACCGCGCCACGTGATCGCTCGCGGGCCATCCTGCAGTTCGATGTCCTTCGGTTGCCCGCCGCACTGGGCCGCACCGGCATCGTTTCTTGCAAGAGGGAAGGTGATGGAGGGTCCCCGCGCGCGACGATGCGGCTGCTGAGCGGTTATTTCCGGGGTGATCGAATCAAAAATCTCGCCACCACTCTGCCCATGATCCGGACGAAGCCCGGCATGCTGTGGTGCGACGCCCCGCAACATCCCGCCTACAACCGACCGGTTTCGGCCCCCTTCGCTGCGAGCCACGAGCGGCTGATGCGCGACGATTCACTCTACGACATATGCCTCGTCATGGACTGGAACGTCCCATCACGCCGGCGAGGACGCGGGTCGGCTATCTTCTTTCACCTGGCGCGCTCCGGCTATACACCCACCGAGGGCTGCGTCGCGGTTGCGCGGAGGGACATGCTGCGCCTCATCCCTCATCTCCGTCGGGGTATACGTATCCGCATCCTGTAGGCTCTGCGATCTCCGACTTATGCGAGCGATCGCGGTACGACGAACCGCTCCAGATATCCACTCCCCTCACCGATCTGGCTCCAGCCTTCCACGTCGAACAGGATGCAGGCGAGCGCTGCCGTGGGAAATTTCTCTCGCAGGCGTTTCAAAGCATCCCCTTCACCGTTGCCGGCGAGCAGGAGTGCGGCCTCCTGGAGGCCGGGATTGTGGGAGACCACCAACACTTCACGGTATCTGGGATCAATATCCCTCAGAAGGGCAAGAATGCGCTCTGCGGGCGCGTCGTACAGTGTCTTGAGAATGCGTATCTCGGCGGTCTTTGTCAGCCGGCTCTCGACAATAGCCCAAGTCTCCCGCGTTCGTCGCGCACCGGAGACGAGCACGAGGTCCGGCTTCATGCGCTTCGTCACGAGGTAGTCTGCGATGAGCAAGGCCGCCTTTCGTCCGCGCTTTGCAAGCGGACGTTCGTAGTCGGCGGTCCCGTCTGGCCAATCTGACTTCGCGTGGCGCAGCAGGAGGAGCCGCCGCGGCACGTTGGTCGCTTCCCGCGGGCCGTCGCCATCCATTGCCGTTGCTCCCTTCCATCGCTTTCCGACACACAGAATGCCACAGGTTCGGAAGGTGCGAAAAGCAAATGCCGCCCCGTTCGGAGCGGCATCCGGTAACGCCATGCGACGGCGTCGTTATTTCCAGTCGCGGATATCGACAAAGTGGCCGGCAACGGCGGCGGCTGCAGCCATGGCCGGGGAGACGAGATGCGTGCGGCCCTTGTAGCCCTGCCGGCCTTCGAAGTTGCGGTTGGACGTCGAGGCGCAACGTTCGCCGGGCTTCAGGCGATCGTCGTTCATCGCGAGGCACATGGAACAGCCCGGCTCACGCCATTCGAAGCCCGCGTCCTTGAAGATCTTGTCCAGACCCTCGGCTTCCGCCTGTTCCTTGACGAGACCGGAGCCCGGCACGACCATGGCCGAGACCGTGGACGCCACCTTCTTGCCTTCCAGCACCTTGGCGGCGGCGCGCAGATCCTCGATGCGGCCGTTGGTGCACGAGCCGATGAAGACGCGGTCGATGGCGATGTCGCTCATCTTGGTGCCCGGCTTCAGGCCCATGTAGTCGAGCGCACGCCACTTGGAGGCGCGCTTGTTCTCGTCGGCGATCTCGTCCGGGTTCGGGACGACGCCCTCAATCGACACGACGTCTTCCGGCGAGGAGCCCCAGGAGACGATCGGCGGCAGGTTGGCGGCGTCGAGTACGACGACCTTGTCGAAATGCGCACCCTCGTCGGTGTGCAGCGTCTTCCAGTAGGCGACGGCCTGCTCCCAGGCCTCGCCCTTCGGCGCGCGCGGCTTGTCCTTGATGTATTCGAAGGTCTTTTCGTCCGGGGCGATCAGGCCGGCGCGCGCGCCGCCCTCGATCGTCATGTTGCAGACCGTCATGCGGCCTTCCATCGACAGCGAACGGATCGCCTCGCCGGCGAACTCGATGACGTGGCCAGTGCCGCCGGCGGTACCGATTTCGCCGATGATCGCAAGGATGATGTCCTTGGCGGTCACGCCCTCGGGCAACTTCCCGTCGACGCGCACCAACATGTTCTTTGCCTTCGACTGGATCAGCGTCTGGGTGGCGAGCACGTGCTCGACTTCCGACGTGCCGATGCCGTGCGCCAGCGCGCCGAAGGCACCATGCGTCGAGGTGTGGCTGTCACCGCAGACGATGGTCATGCCCGGCAGCGTAAAGCCCTGCTCGGGGCCGACGATGTGCACGATGCCCTGACGCTTGTCGTTCTCGGAATAGTACTCCACGCCGAACTCGGCGGCGTTGTGCGCCAGCGCCTCGACCTGGATGCGGCTTTCCTCGTTCTTGATGCCGGTATGGCGATCCGGCGTGGTCGGCACGTTGTGGTCGACAACGGCCAGCGTCTTCTGCGGCGCATGCACAGTGCGGTGCGCCATGCGCAGGCCTTCGAACGCCTGCGGGCTCGTCACTTCATGGACGAGGTGGCGGTCGATGTAGAGGAGACAGGTTCCGTCTTCCTGGCGGTCGACCAGGTGGTCGTCGAAAATCTTGTCGTAGAGGGTCCGGGGTGCGCTCATGGCTGAAGATCCGTCTGTGTTTTGAAAAGGGAATGCGGGCAGGCCGCCGCGCGGCGCGGCGAAGGCTCAGCCTAGAAGGCTGATAAGCGCCCCGGAGACACGCGCGAAAAAGCGTGCCGGCAGACGCTTGTGGTCCTGCAGCACGTAGATATCAGGCGCTAGACATCCGAATTTCGATCCCATGGCCAGCCTCATAGCAGTTTCGCCCTCGCCCGGCAATGATTTTGCCGCCACGCCGGCCACCCGGTGCGGGGGCCGCCGTCGGGGCTCACCGCGCGCCATTGCCGTGTTCGCGCATGCGCTTTTCGATCCGCCTGAGCACCAGCGACAGGCCGATGGTCAGCACCAGGTAGACATAGGTGACGATCGAATAGGTCTCGAAGAAGCGGAACGAGCCGGCCGCATAGACCTTGGCCATCTGCGTCACGTCGGCGACGCCGAGCACCGAGACCAGCGACGAATCCTTGACCATCGCCACAAAATCGTTCGACAGCGGCGGAAAGATCACCCGGATCGCCTGGGGAAAGACGATCAGCCGGAAGCGCTGGTAGCGATTGAGCCCGAGCGACATCGCCGCCTCAAGCTGGCCCTTCTCGACCGACTGGAAGCCGGCGCGGAAGATCTCGGCGATAAAGGAGGAATAGCCGATCATCAGCGCGATGATCGCTCGCCACATCAGCGAAAGGTCGCGCACCACCATCGGCTCGAGCCAGCCGGCGGAAACCAGCGGCGAGACCGCCAGGTTGTAGAGCACGACGAAGGCCGGCGCGCCGACGAAGGCGACGTAGAACAGAAGCACCAGGATCGGGATGCCGCGGATCACCTCGACATAGAAGCGCGCGATCTGGCGCAGCACCAGGCTGTCCGACAGGCCGAGAAGGGCGATGCAGAGCCCGAGCAGGGTCGCCAGGAAAAAGGCGACGAGCGTCACGAAGACGGTGACGAACACGCCCTTGCCGACCACGGTGAAGACCTGGGCGTAGAGATCGTTGAAGGCGATGACGGCGGCCAGCACTAGGCCGATCAGCACAAGGGCGGCCAGCCACCACGGCCGGTCGCCCTTGTCGTCACTGGACGGAAGGGTCTGGAAACCCATCAGCGCCTCGCGCCGGGATCAGCATGCATCAAGGCTCACTCGCCCATCTTGTAGTCGAGGAACCACTTCTTGTTCAGCCCGTCGATCGTTCCGTCGGCCTTCATCGCGGCGATCGCCGCATTGACCGGGGCGACGAGGTCCGACCCCTTGGTGAAGATGAAACCGAAATCCTCCGAACCGAGCGGCCCGCCGACGAGCTTCAGCCCGCCGTTCGAGGCATCGACATAACCCTTGCCGGCCGTGCCATCGGTCAGCACCACGTCGACGTCGCCGGCTTTCAGGGCCTGGACGGTCGCGCCGAAGGTCTCGAACAGCTTGATGCGCGGATTGGCTTCATTACCGTCCAGCACTTCGTAGACGGCGGTGTAGAAGGGCGTCGTGCCCGGCTGGGCGCCGACCAGCGCGTCGTCGACGGCGGCGAAGCTCTTGCCATCGCTGAAACGGGTCTCGTCGCCGCGCACCAGCATGAACTGTTCCGAGCGCATATAGGGGTCGGAGAAGTCGACCTTCTCCTTGCGGTCGTCCTTGATGGTGATGCCGGTCATGCCGATATTGTACTGGCCGTCGGACACCGCCTGGATCATCGCGTCCCACGAGGTGTTCTGGTATTCGACCTTGAAGTTCAGGCGCTTGGCGATCTCGTTCATCGCGTCGTATTCCCAGCCGATCGCCTGACCGCTCTTCGGGTCGACGAATTGCAGCGGCGGATAGGCGTTCTCGGTGACGACGACGACCGTCTTCCCGCCGAGATCCGGCAGGTCGGCGGCAAAGGTCGACAGGGGCGCGACGACGAGGGCTGCGAGCCCGGCGAGAAGAGCGCGTCTGGACGGCATGGTATTCTCCTGAAAATGTGGCAACGGCAGAGTGTCACAACTTCTTCTGCCCTTGCAAGGGCAAGGGCTCCACGCATCCGGGACATTGCGCATTAGAGTTCTATGGCGCGGCCGCTGCCGCAGAACAGCTTTGCGTCGGGCAAAACGGACCGAAGCTGCCAATGAACAAAAAGGCCGGAGCATCTGTCCCGATGCTCCGGCCTTTCAAATTGAGCAGAACGGCCGAAAGCCGCCCCCGCAGGATGTTATTCTGCTGCGCCTTCGGCAGCTGCGGCCTTTTCAGCGGCCTCAGCAGCTGCCTTCTCGGCAGCCAGAGCCTGGGCAGCTGCGATCTTCTCGGCCTCGATGCGTGCCTTTTCCTCGGCGACCGCAGCGCGTTCGTTCTCGTTGAGCTTGCGAGCACGGGTGCCGGTGTTCTCGACGATACGGGCCGACTTGCCGCGACGATCGCGCAGGTAGTAGAGCTTGGCGCGACGAACCTTACCACGACGGACGACTTCGACGCTGTCGACGAGCGGCGAGTAAACCGGGAATACGCGCTCGACGCCTTCGCCGTAGGAAATCTTGCGAACCGTGAAGCTCTCGTTGATGCCGGCGCCCGAACGAGCGATGCACACGCCTTCATAGGCCTGTACGCGGGTACGGTTGCCTTCTTTGACGGTAACGTTGACGCGCAGCGTGTCGCCCGGGGAGAATTCCGGAAGCTTGCGCTTGGCTTCGATCTTGGCGGCCTGTTCGGCTTCCAACTGCTGAATGATGTTCATGTCTAACCTCGATTTCTTCTGAAACGGCCAGAGCGCTCGACGATGATTCCTTGGTCGTGCCTCGGAATATTGACCCCGGAGGGTCTGAGCGGATACGCGGTTCTTTGTTTGCTGGCAGACGGGCAGACGCCCATTTCCGCGCGTGCCAATACACGAAACAAATCCGGTTGTCACCCCCTGTGGCCCTATTTGTCCTTTCCGGGCAAGCTTGTCGACGGCGACGAGAACGAATATGCATGCCACTGCCTCTGGAGGAGTGATGTCGTGAGCCTGGCCGTCGTTTTACTTCTGTTCGTCGCCGGTTTCCTTTCGGGGGTGGTCAATGCCATCGCCGGCGGCGGTACTTTTCTGACCTTCGGCGCCATGACACTCGCCGGCCTTCCACCAATTGCCGCCAACGCCACCTCGTCAATCACTCAGTTCCCTGGCTATATCACCTCGACACTCGCGTATCTGCGTGAACTGAGAGCGATCGGAAAAGGTGCGGTCGCGCTGGCGCTCGTCTCGGCAGCAGGTTCCCTTGGCGGCGCACTCTTCCTCGTTTCGCTATCGAATCCTGCTTTCAGGGCTATGGTCCCGTGGCTGTTGATTGCAGCGACTGCGATCTTTGCCGCGGGACCCAAGCTTCGACCGAAAAACGCAGGTGACAGCCATCCCGCGAGCCCTCTCGGTCTTGCGCTGCAAACGGCAACGTCCTTCTATGGAGGTTTCTTCGGCGCCGGCATGGGCATTATGATGCTCGCCTCGCTGGGACTTGCCAGCGGCGGCGATTATCATCGTCTCAACGCACTGAAGAACTTCCTCTCGATCGTGATCGCCGCAGTGGCAATCATCGTCTTTACGTCTGCCGGCGCAATTTCGTGGCTCCACGCCGCCATCATGGTGCCTGCTGTAGCGCTGGGCGGATATGCCGGCGTCGGTGTCGCCAGACGTGCTCCTCAAGCGTTGCTGCGCTGGACCGTCGTGGTTCTTGGCCTGGCGCTTGCCGGCTACTATTTCTTCACCGGCTGAGATGCGGCATCGGTAGCCAGAAGGTCCGCTCGCCGCTCCTTCGTAAGGGCAAGCGCCTGTTCGTGACGCCACTTTTCGATTGCGCCGTGATTGCCCGACGTCAGAACCGCGGGGATTTGTCGCCCCTCGAACTGCTGAGGGCGGGTATATTGCGGATGCTCCAGGAGTCCGCCTTCAAAGCTCTCGTGGACTCCGGAAAGTTCGTTGCCCATCACGCCCGGCAGAACACGCACGATCGCGTCCAGGACGACAAGCGCCGCCGGCTCCCCTCCCGAGAGGATATAGTCGCCAATCGAGACCTCCTCGAGATCGCGGGCTTCGATGACGCGTTGATCGACACCTTCGAAACGGCCGCAGACGATCACGACGCCCTCGCCGGAGGCGATCTCCCTCACCCGTTGCTGGGTCAGCGGTCGACCTCTCGGGCTCATCAACAGCCTCGGCCGGTCATCCTTCGCCACGTCATCGATCGCTCGCGCCAGCACATCCGGCTTAAGCACCATGCCCGCACCGCCGCCGGCCGGCGTGTCGTCGACCGTCCGGTGCCGGTCGGCCGCGAAGTCGCGGATCTGAACGGTTTCCATCGTCCATTGGCCACGCTGCAGGGCGCGGCCAGCGAGCGAAAAACCGAGATGACCCGGGAACATTTCGGGGTAGAGGGTAAGGATCGTCGCTCGAAAGCCCATGCGCAGCCGCTCACCCTTCGACCGAGCCGTCGGAACCAGGCCCCTTCTTACGCGGCTTGCTCTCCTCCTCAAGGCCGGCCGCCACAGGATCGATCAACAAACGACCGCTCTCGAGGTCTATTTCGAGCACCGCTGTCTCCGAAAACGGGATGAGAACGGGGCGTTTACCCGGTCCCTTGATTTCCAGTAGGTCGCCCGCCCCGAAGTCGAAAACCGCAGACACGGCGCCATAATGCTTTCCGTCACCGTCGTAGACGTCGAGTCCTTCAAGGTCGGCATAGTAGAACTCGTCATCGTCGAGTTCGCCGTCGGGAAGCGCATCCCGCTCAATATAGAGATCGAGCCCATTCAGCGCCTCGGCGGCATTGCGATCGTTGATGCCACGGAATCGCACCACCACGACGTTCTTGGCTTCGCGAATCTCGAGTATCTCGAAAACGCGGCCGTCCAGACTGCGGAGATTGCCGTAATCGCCTAGAGCGATCGGGTCGGCGGTATAGGCTCTGACGCGGACCTCCCCCCTTAGCCCCTGGGCAGCTCCAACAGTAGCCATCAGAACGGGATTCTTGAGGGTGGTCATGGGTACTTGCCATCCAAGATCGTCGACATGCCGTCTTTTTAGGACGAAGCATGGTGAAAAGAAACGAAAAACGGGCGGCAAGATACTGCCGCCCGTCGAAATTCAAAGGAATGGAAATTATTCCGCGGCGCTCGCTTCGGCAGCAGCAGCGGCAGCCTCGGCGGCCTTCATTTCCTTTTCCTTGATGCGCTCGAGAGCCTTCTTGCCGGGCTTTGCCTTTTCCGGGTTGTTGTGGGCATCGCGGGTGGCGAGGCCGGCTTCAGCCATGAAACGCAGAACGCGGTCAGTCGGCTGAGCGCCCTTTGCAACCCATTCCTTGATGCGTTCGACGTTCAGTTCGATGCGCTTCTCGCTGTCCTTCGGAAGCATCGGGTTCCATGCGCCGACCTTCTCGAGGAAACGGCCGTCACGCGGCGAGCGGGCGTCGGCAACGACGATCTGATAGTACGGACGCTTCTTGGAACCGCCACGGGCGAGACGAATTTTCAGTGCCATTTCTTTACTCCTTGGGCTTTTCTTTTCCGCCGACTGTTCAGGCGGTCTTTTCCGAATTGCTGCCGATGTCGGCAGCGATTGCTTCATGATGCCGGATAACTTCCCTGATGATGAAATTCAGGAACTTTTCTGCGAAATCCGGATCCAGATGGGCGTCCTGCGCCAGGCGGCGAAGACGTTCGATCTGGTATTCCTCGCGCGCCGGATCGGCCGGCGGCAAATCGTATTGGGCTTTGAGAACACCGACCGCCTTCGTGCAACGAAACCGTTCAGCGAGCATATGCACGAGAGCGGCGTCGATGTTGTCGATCGACTGGCGATAGCTCGCGAGCTGTTCCTTGACGTGCGGAGCGATCATGGTGATGTCTCGTCTCACTTCTTCTTCGGCAATCCCGGGAGGCCCGGGAACCCGCCCCCGAGGCCGGGGAGCTTTCCGCCCAGTCCCGGCAATCCGCCGCCACCAAGCCCCGGAAGCGCACCTGGCTTGATCCCAGCCGCTTCCGCCTGCTTGGCAAGTGCTTCGATCTGCTTCGGATCCATGCTCGACAGATCCGGCATCCCGCCGATGCCGCCGAGCCCCATTTTGGAGGCCAGACCGCCCATCATCTGCTTCATCATGCCGCCACCTTTCTTGCCGCCCATCATTTTCATCATGTCGGCCATCTGACGGTGCATTTTCAGGAGCTTGTTGATTTCGGCGGCATCCGTGCCGGAGCCGGCGGCGATGCGCTTCTTGCGAGAGTGCTTCAGAATATCAGGATTGGCCCGTTCGGCCTTGGTCATCGACTGGATGATGGCGATCTGACGACCGAACAGCTTGTCGTTCAGCCCTGCGGCGGCCATCTTATCCTTCATGCCCGACATGCCGGGCATCAGGCCCATGATGCCGCCCATGCCGCCCATCTTCTGCATCTGACGCAGCTGGTCGGCGAGATCGTCGAGGTCGAACTTGCCCTTGGCCATCTTGGCGGCCATGGCGGCGGCCTTCTCGGCGTCGATATTCTCCGCCGCCTTCTCGACCAGCGAGACGATGTCACCCATGCCGAGGATACGGTCGGCGATGCGGCGCGGATGGAACTCCTCGAGCTCCGTCATCTTTTCGCCGACGCCGATCAGCTTGATCGGTTTGCCGGTAACGGCGCGCATTGAAAGCGCGGCGCCGCCGCGGCCGTCACCGTCCATGCGGGTCAGAACGAGGCCGGTAATGCCGACGCGTTCGTCGAAATTGCGGGCGAGATTGACGGCATCCTGACCAGTCAGTGCATCAGCAACAAGAAGAATCTCGTGCGGCTTGGATCTGGTCTTGATCTCGGCCATCTCGACCATCAACGGCTCGTCGATATGCGTGCGGCCGGCGGTGTCGAGGATAACGACGTCATGGCCGCCGAGCTTGGCGGCCTGTACGGCGCGGCTTGCGATATCGGTCGGCGATTGGCCGGCAATGATCGGCAACACGTCGATGCCGGTCTGCGCGCCGAGCTGGCGCAGCTGTTCCTGGGCAGCAGGACGACGCGTGTCGAGCGAGGCCATCAGGACCTTTTTCTTCTCGCGATCGGTCAGACGCTTGGCGATCTTGCCCGTGGTCGTGGTCTTGCCGGAGCCTTGCAGGCCGACCATCATGACGACGACGGGAGCCGGCGCATTGAGATCGATCGAAACACCCTCGGAGCCCAGCATTTCGATGAGTTCGTCATGGACGATCTTGACGACCATCTGCCCGGGCTTGATCGACTTCAGGACAGCGGCGCCGACAGCCTTTTCCCGCACCTTGTCGGTGAAGTTGCGCACGACCTCGAGCGCCACGTCGGCTTCCAGAAGCGCACGGCGCACCTCGCGCAGCGCGGCGGAAACATCGGCCTCCGACAAGGCGCCACGGCCGGTCAGTCCATTCAGAATGGAACCAAGGCGGTCCTGGAGGTTTTCAAACATCGGCTCTTCCTTGTCGTTTCGGATTCCCGAAACGTTGGTCTTTTCTCCATCGAAGACAAGACGCAAAACCAAAAAGCACCCGAGAGCGCAACGCGCTGTCGGGTGTTGACCTCCGGGATCTCTTTATACCTTGGCGGGTCCCGGTCGGCGGCTCGGAGTCTCGATCTCGTCGCAGATTTTCTGGCGATAAACAGGAAAACCGCGCCGGAGTCAAGTATTTCAGCCCCTACTTGACGAGCGGACCCCTCGAAACGGCGCGCGATCCCTTTTTTGGCCGTAACGGACAGCGACAGTTCATTCCAGCGAGGCTCCGGCCGATCATGAAGCACACTGGTAATTCCGGCGCTTTTCCGCCATATAAGCGGCGACAACCATCGAAAGTATCAGCATGACGGCAGCAACGGTCGAATTCGCGAAGATGAACGGGCTTGGCAACAAGATCCTGGTTGTCGACATGCGCGGCCGTGCCGACCGGGTCTCGCCGGCAGCGGCCGTCAGCCTTGCCGGCAATCCGGAAACCGCATTCGACCAGATCATGGCGATCCACAATCCGAAGCTTTCCGGCACCGACGCGTATATCGACATTCTCAACTGCGACGGCACCCGCGCGCAGGCCTGTGGCAACGGCACGCGTTGCGTCGTACAGGCGCTCGCAGCCGAGACCGGACGCAAAACATTCACTTTTCAGACGATCGCTGGAATCCTCAACGCAGTCGAACACGAGGACGGCACTATCTCCGTCGACATGGGCGAACCGGTTTTCGAGTGGAGCCGCATTCCTCTCGCAGAAGAGTTCCATGATACCAGCCGTATAGAGTTGCAGATCGGTCCCATCGACGCTCCGATACTGCATTCTCCCTCGACCGTGTCCATGGGCAATCCGCATGCAGTCTTCTGGGTCGATCGCGATCCGATGACGTTCGATCTCGACCGTTTCGGCCCGCTTCTCGAAAACCATCCGATGTTTCCTGAAAAAGCAAACATCACGCTGGCACAAGTGACCGCACCCGACGCAATGACGACCCGTACCTGGGAACGCGGAGCGGGACTGACACTCGCCTGCGGTTCAGCCGCATGTGCGGCGGCCGTCAGCGGCGCACGCACCGGCCGGACCGGTCGCAGGGTGACTGTTACCGTCGCCTCCAGCCCGAACCGGCAGGCGCTGACGATCGAATGGCGCGAACACGACAACCACGTCGTCATGACCGGCCCCGCCCAATGGGAATGGTCCGGCACGCTCGATCCGGCGACCGGCGCCTGGCAGCGCAGCACGCACTCCGAAAGCGGAGCATCCGCTTCGTGAGCGGCATCGACGTCATTACCTTCGGCTGCCGGCTCAACACCTACGAGTCCGAGGTGATGAAGGCTGAAGCGGCCAAGGCCGGGCTCAGCGATACGATTATCGTCAATACTTGCGCGGTCACCGGCGAAGCCGTTCGGCAAGCTCGCCAAGCGATCCGCCGCGCCCGTCGCGAAAACCCGAATGCCCGGATCGTGGTAACCGGTTGCGCCGCCCAGACCGATGCCCGGGGCTTTGCCGCAATGCCCGAAGTCGACGCCGTCCTCGGCAACGAGGAGAAGCTCAAAGCTGAGCATTATCGAGCAGTGCCGGATTTCGGGGTCGACGTCGAGGAGAAGGTTCGCGTCAACGAAATCATGAGCATCACGGAAACAGCGCCTCAGATGGTCGCGCATATCGACGGTCATGTCCGCGGCTTTCTGCAGGTTCAGACCGGCTGCGACCACCGCTGCACCTTCTGCATCATACCTTATGGACGCGGCAATTCCCGCTCGGTTCCCATGGGCGCAATCGTCGAACAAGCTCGCAGGCTTGTTGAAAACGGCTACCGCGAAGTGGTGCTGACTGGCGTCGACGCGACGAGCTACGGCAATGATCTTCCCGGCCGACCGAGACTTGGCCTGCTGGCAAAGACGCTGCTGAAGCAGGTGCCGGAAATCCTGCGGCTACGCCTCTCCTCGATCGACAGTATTGAAGTCGACGGCCACCTGTTCGATCTCATCGCCGACGAACCGCGCTTCATGCCCCACCTCCATCTCTCGCTGCAGCACGGGGATGACCTGATCCTGAAGCGGATGAAGCGTCGCCACAATCGCGCGGACGCACTCGATTTCGCAAGAAAGGTCCGTGCGTTGCG
>DATGWU010000588.1:0-4981 GCA_035299345.1 Rhizobium sp. | reverse complement strand
GGAACGCGTGAGCGGTTCGCCCTGTAGGCCAGGTCGCCGACCTGGCTTTCGAGCCTCGATCCATTGGAACCACTGATGGGCGCTGATGCACATTGATGACGGAAAATTCGGATCCGCGTTCATCCGCGTGCATCTGCGGTTCCATTCTTCTCCGCCCCTGGCTCCGGCTTCGCCACAGAGCACACCGGGCGGGGGAGGCACGGAGATGATCTGTCGTTGAGGGCTTCCGGAACGCCTTCAGACCGCGGGGGCCGAATGCTTCTTCCTGCGTAGCACAGCAAAGCCGATCAAGGTTGCTCCACCAATCCAAAGTCCCGCGGTTGCGGGCTCCGGGATGGCGGTGACCGAGTAGCCGGTGATTGAGGCGCTGAGTTGGCTCACTGGCGGAGTTGCGGAGGGATCGTCCATGGTTCCCCATGCCCATATTCCAATGTCGGTGAAACGCTTGGGATCGATAACCGGGATCGAAAGCGATTGACCGGTCAGGAGCAACGAATCGAAGGCTGTGAGATCGGCCTCGATCCCGCTGTACGTGAATCGATTGCTCGTCGCAGGCGTTTCCACGCGCACGAGGAAACCGTCGCCATACAGCGGGTTCTCGTCGAGGACATAGAAATTCGGCACAAACTGCATCTGCAACGATCCAACGGTGAACGTTCCGGTCGTGCCGAAATAGAGGGTGGCAGTTGGATCCCACGCCAAAGAGCGCGCGGAATCCAGCACCAGAGACATGAACACCGGCGTGCCGACCATGACATCATCTCCCCACGATCCGGAAGCGGAGCTCACTGCCGTGGTCACGCCTTGGAGTTCGATCCGATATTGCTCCCCGAAGGCCGGAGCCGCAGATGCCACTACGAACAACGCGAGTGTCGAGATGGTTGGTTTCATCGAAGGTATCGTTCTGGTTTCTAGTTCAGCTTGCAGCAATCAGCGGAGGCGACGTGTGGGATCGCATTGCTGTCAATTGTCGCGACGTGACCCCTTCAAGCCCGCCCTAGGTTTACCACCGGACCTCTTGACTGGATTCGGTTTCGCTGGCGAGTGCAGGCTTTCATCAAGAATCTCCCGAAAAAGGTCCTGTGTTTCTTTAGGTTGGGCGGAGGGATCATCTTCAACCTCCAGCTCCTTCAATAGTCTCTCCGGTTCGACGCATTCACTTGATTCGAAAGCTATCTTGACTCGCTCTAGCGGATAGATTGGTGACTCGCGAATTCCAATCTTGTGACGGTCCTCGCCACGCTCCCAAAAACGGGACACGTCTAGCCCTCGCGGGCGAGGCTCCATAAATAAGGAAAAATCTAGAGTATATGCTTCGTGACGCCCTGGCCTCTCAGATGCTGCCGATGTGTCTTGTTCGACAATGTGAACAAGTTTCATGTCCATCAATTGCTGTATAATTTCGTGTTGTGTTGGATTTCTTTGTGCGTCGTCTTGTGAAATCAGGAAAGTCGTCTTGTTCTTCTCTTTAATGCAGAACCTTAGTAAATCGACAAAAACCCTCTCGAGGCCCGGCGTTGATTGGTCTGCATCTTCGCGAAGATGGTTGAGTTTCGTCTGATATGTAAGTCGACCGGCGCCTTTCCAAACCCACTTCGGTGTAAGTCGCTCAACGATCCCGGCCTGTATTGCGGCTTCGGTTGCATTGACAAATATAGTCAGAAAATCGCGAGGGACCCCACCGGAGGCTAATGTCAAAGCTTGTATCGTATCCCTGTTGAAATGCGAGGTGGTTATCTCTGGGATCGAGACCTCGTTACCGATCTTGTTGAGCATCTGGGCCAAGTAGCCCTCGGCTGCATCAACATCATCAAGCGATTTATCGAGGTTGATTTCCTCGACGTCCTGTGAGAGTTCGACTCCGATAGTCTGCGGGTGGTTGCGGGATAGGCTGGTTCGATGACGTATGGTCGCAACTTTTAAATAGAGGTCTGTATCTCGGACCAGCCGATGGATATAATCAATAATGTCCGCTTGCCAGTTGCGGGGTAATAGATAGAAGTCATCAAGAAGAAGGCTCGCATGGTGGCAGTGCAGTTCGTCGAGTTGGCGGATAATTGCATCCTTGTGGTCTGCAAGTAGCCGCTCAAGTGCCTCTAGTTTCTCTTCTTTGAATGTTGAGGTGCGCCCTAGACTGGTTTCTTGGTCTCGAGAGAGCTTCGCCTTGTTACTCTCAAACCCTATGCCCGCGCAGAATCCCTCGTTGGTTCTGGCATGATGGTCTTCGGTGACCTTTGCTGAGCTCGGCGCGTGGAGTAGTTCACGTAGCGCGCGCATAGCTTGCTTCAGTGGTGAACGCGGACGGAATATCCTTAGAAAGATCGAGCGTTTCGAGTAGAGGTCCTCCTCGATTCGGAGAAGTAGACGGATTAGGACATCTGGATATGATAGCTTCTTCAGTTCATCCGCCTGTATGTAAAGAGCTACATGATTGCTGTTTGTGGCGAGGTTTAGGTAATGAACCATTAAGCAAGATTTGCCTGATCCTCTTCGCCCGAAGATCACTTGATGCTGAGGGGAGGCAATGCGTGATAGGTGGTCTCCAATATCTACGTATATAGGCCTATGGTTTCGGCGAACGCGAAAACTGTTTCGGATAACGGAGACTAGTTTCTTTATGTTTGGGTCGTCGAGGGCCATGGAATGAAGTGGATATTCTAGACTCGGAGGGCGGTTGGTGCACTAATTTCCTTCAGATGGCGCTGCTTTATCGGGAGGGGCAGAAGCGGCCATGCCGTAACTATCGACCGTTAATCTCTTCTTCTCGGCGTAGATGCTTTACCGGATCCGGAGAAGACCAAGGAGGTGGGCTGCTTGGAGAAGACACCGCTGCCCTCGCCGATCCGGTCGAGCGGTAGCTTCTGCACGTTCTCGAAATCCACCAGAATATGGTTGGCCCTCATGGCTGGAGTTTGCCGGCGTGGGGATGAAGCGATCGCCGATATTGACATATTATCAGCATTACAAATGCCGCAGCGCCTCGCCTAGTCGGCATCGACGTGTGAATCGCGAACCCGCTCCCAAGTGCTGCATTTTCGTCTCACTGCACGTTTAAACGCATAGAACAGCTGGCTGCCATTTGCGTTCACGCCGGGAATTACCTCGCGCACTGCTTCTTCTTGTGCGGCTTGGAACTCGCGGGACAGATCATCGACAATTTCTTCGGGCTTAATGCGGGCCATATATTTCTTCTTCCGAACGCTCAGGGGCACCGGGCGCTAGGCACTTGACTCGGATTGGTAGGATTAAGGGTCATACCTTAACTCTTCTGCGATCCATTCGGCGCTTCGGCGTAGGTGACTTTGCCGGCTTCGGTGAGGGCCAGGGTGCCAGTCTTCTGAAGGTGGGCGGCGATGGCTTCCAGTTCGTCCGGGGAAAGCTGTTTGGCGAAGATAGCGTTGATGGAGGAGAGCAGCGTGCGACGCGTGGTCGGCCGGGTCTTGGAGATCTTCACAAGGTGCTGCCGGTACTGCTCGGCACGGTCGGGGGTGCTGGTGTGAACTTTCGGCCGAAGGATCGCGACTTGCTCAAGGCCTTCGCACCGCGAGATGTGGATCTTGCGCTCTTTCAAGTAGCCGAGCAGCGCGTCGAAACCTTTGTCCTTCGAGACGATGCTGAAATAGGCGTCCGGAGTGGCGGCGACGAGTTCGCCGAGTTTGCAGGCGAGCACAAAGTCGAGGGCGTCCTTCCCTGTGCTACGCGTTCGCACCAGCTCCACTTTGCTGGCGTGCTTGTGCAACGCCACGAGCAGGTCGGTGCTGACGCTGGTTTGATTCTCCCCGATGAAGAGATGGAAGACGACGTGATCCTCCCCAATCCGCTCGAGCGGCAGGTGCGGCACGTTCTCGAAATCCACCAGGATATGGTTCGCCTTCATGTATGGGGCTTGCCGGCGGAGGGATGAGGCGACCGCCGATACTGACAGATGGTCGGCACTACAGGCGGGGGAAGGCAAGAACTCTGCGGAAATTTTCGGAAACGGATCGGAAGATTTCGCGCAAAGACGCAATGGCGCAGAGGACGAGGCGGAAGGGACGCGGATGAACTGCATTCATTCGGGAATGAAGGATACGCGGCATGGCTGCTGCCGCGTGGAAAACGCAGCGTGGTGCGGACGAATTGAGGACCGATCTCGGCTTGTGCGCCGGGAGGCTGACGGGCGAGGGACAGCGACGAAGCTTTGGCTCGGCCGTGATCAGGAGGTTGGTTGCGAGGTTCGGTCTGTTTCGTTCCCCGCCGAAGGTGGTGTAGGGCCGGCGCTTGCCGACGCGCCGTCTGCGCTCGAACCGGCACGGACGCCAGGTAAGGCCCCACAGTCGGATTGAATGGTGGCTCAGGCGGCGGGGAATCCACGCGCTGAGGCGTTGGGTTTCGTAGGTTGGTGGTGGTGGGCAAGGGCTCGCCTTCCATTCCTTGTTACACGCGGGGGCTACTTCTTCCCATTCTGCACGATCTGGTCGAAGCGTTCGCCGTCGATGTCGGTCTTGATCTGGATCCACACGGGATAGTGGTCGGAGAGCTGGTACGTGAATGTCGTCTTCGTCAGGCCGGCACCGGGGAAGAGTTCCTCGATCGCGGCGCCGTCGCCGTAGAAATCGAGAATGCCGGCGTGGTTCGTGAAACGTTTCTTCTTCGTGGGCAGGTGGAGAATCTGGTCGTAGCGGGCGTTTTTCCCCTGATTCGAACCGCCCACGATCTTCGAACCGCAACGGAGCTCTTTGAGGGCCTCGGGGATCTGGAGTCCTCCGCTCGTGAGGGCTTTGAAGAAGGCATCGTCCAGAGCGGGGATGTTGAAATCGCCGGCCACGATGAGGTCGCGATCCTCCACGGCCTTCTTGGCGAAGCGGGTCTTGATCCAATCGGCGAGAAGCTGGAGTTCGTTCTGACGGCCCAGGTCGCTGTCGCCCCAACGGGAATGGGTGGCGAGCGCGAGGAAATCGAAGTTGCCGGCGCGGAACGAACATAGGTACGGCGCGCGCCA
>DATGWU010000587.1:0-2543 GCA_035299345.1 Rhizobium sp. | reverse complement strand
GGCGGCGCAAGCCTATCTGATCGAAGCGTCGACCGGCACCATCCTGCTTTCCAAGAACCCGACGAAGACGCTGGCGCCGGCCTCGCTCGCCAAGATGATGACGCTCGAAGTCGTCTTCGATGCGCTGAGGCGGGGCGAGGTGAGTCTCGACACGGTCTACAAGGTTACCGAGCACGCCTGGCGGACCGGGGGGGCGCCATCCCGCACCTCGACGATGTTTGCCGCGCTCAATTCGCTGCTGCGGGTCGAGGACCTCTTGAAGGGCGTCGCCGTGCAGATGGCCAACGACGGCTGCATCGTGCTTGCTGAAGGAATGGCTGGCAGCGAGCAAAAGTTCGCCGAGCGGATGAACGCGCGGGCGGCGGCGCTGGGGCTCACCGAGACGCATTTCGCCAACCCGACAGGGCTTCCCGATCCCGCCAACCGCACGACGGTCAAGGACATGGTGACGCTCGCGCGGCACCTTCAGACGGCCTATCCGGATTTCTACCGGCTGCTGTCGCTGCCGGATTTCGAGTGGAACAAGATCTACCAGCGCAACCGCAATCCGATGCTGGCCGCCGGCATCGGCGCCGACGGGCTCGCCACCGGCTTCGCCGAGGGGGAGGGGTTTTCGATCCTGACCTCGGCGGAGCAGAACGGCCGGCGGCTCTTTCTGGCGATGGGCGGGCTTGCGACCGACAAGGATCGGCGCGATGAGGCGGTGAGGCTCATCAAATGGGGTTTCGAGAATTTCGAGATGCGGACGCTCTTCAAGGCGGGTGAACCGATCGGCCAGGCGAGCGTCTACGGCGGCGATCGCGGCAAGGTCGATCTCGTCGCGGTCGCGCCGGTCGAGATCTACGTTCCCGTGACGAATCCCGAACGGCTCGCCGCCCGGATCGTCTACCGCTGGCCCCTCGACGCGCCCGTGTCGCAGGGGCAGGATGTGGGAACGCTCCGAATCACCGCCGGCGACCGGTTGCTGCGCGAAGTGCCGCTGAAGACAGCGGAGGCGGTCGGGCCGGGCACGCTCCGGCAGAAGGCGACGGATGCGCTGATCGAACTCCTGTTCTTCTGGCTCTGAGATGGCTTGCCGAGGTTTCGCGGCACAGGCATATGGGGTAGAAACGGAACCGGCCGGCACATGCGCCGGGATGACGGGAAGCAGAGATTGGCGACGGGACGGGGATTGTTCGTAACTTTCGAGGGCGGCGAGGGGGCCGGCAAGTCGACGCAGATTCGCCGGCTCGCCGAGGCTCTTAAGGTCCGCGGCCTCGAAGTCATTGTCACCCGCGAGCCCGGCGGTTCGCCGGGCGCCGAGGCGCTGCGCCACGTGTTGCTCTCGGGTGCGGCGGAGGATTTCGGCGTGCGCATGGAGGCGCTGCTCTTCGCCGCCGCCCGCAACGACCACGTGGAGACGGTGATCCGGCCGGCGCTTCAGCGTGGTGCGGTCGTGCTCTGCGACCGCTTCATGGATTCTTCGCGCGTCTACCAGGGAGTCACCGGCAATCTCGAATCGGAATTCATCGATACACTCGAAAGGGTCGCCGTGAACGGCGTCGTGCCGGACCTGACGCTTATCCTCGACCTGCCGGCAGAACGCGGGCTCGAACGGGCGCGTGGCAGGGCCGAGCCGGGCGCGAACGAAGCGCCGGACCGGTTCGAAAAGGAAGAGCTCGAGACACACGAGAAGCGGCGCCAGGGCTTTCTCGACATCGCCGCCGCCGATCCGCGCCGCTGCCGGGTGGTGGATGCCGGCCGGCCGGTCGAGGCGATCGCCGCCGAGATACGGGCGCTGGTCGAGCCGCTGGCATTCGCTCCGCGCGGGACGGAAAGACCGGTGACGGCCGAATGAGCGACGAACGCCAGGGATTGCTCGACGGTGCGGTGCCGCCGCTCGCCACGGCGCGGCTTTTCGGCCACGAGGCGGCGGAGCGCTTCCTCGCCGAGAGCTATCGTTCCGGCAAGGGGCACCATGCGATTCTCATCGAGGGACCGGAAGGGATCGGCAAGGCGACGCTCGCCTTCCGCTTCGCTGCCCATGTTCTCGCACATCCCGAGCCCTCGCAGGCGCCGGCGGTACTTGCCGATCCCGATCCCGGCTCGGCGGTCGTGCGCCAGCTCTCCGCGGGCGCCAGCCACAACCTGCTCCATCTCACCCGGCCCGTCGACGAGAAGACCGGCAAACTGCGCGGCGCCATCACCATCGACGAGGTGCGCAAGGCGGGCCGCTTCTTCTCCCAGACCTCGGGCACTGGAAACTGGCGCATCGTCATCATCGATCCGGCCGACGACCTGAACCGCAATGCCGCAAACGCCATCCTGAAGATCCTCGAGGAGCCGCCGAAACGGGCGATGTTCCTGGTGCTGAGCCATGCGCCGGGCAAGCTCCTGCCGACCATCCGCTCGCGTTGCCTGCCGCTGAAGCTCAAGCCGCTCGATGCGTCGGATATGGAGCGGTCGCTCGGTCAGCTCGGGATTACGCTTGCGGGCGGGCAGCGGGAGACGGTGCTCGCGCTCGCCAAGGGCAGCGTCGCGCGGGCGCTGAAGGTCATCAATTA
>DATGWU010000586.1:0-9987 GCA_035299345.1 Rhizobium sp. | reverse complement strand
AGGGCCGGGAGAGCTTTATCGGGCGGCGTGCCGGGGCCCGCACCTTTTCGATGCAGCCGCGGCGGTGCCGGGCTTACCGGCCGCGCTTGCGGCGCTGGCCGAGGCCCATTTCCTTGGCAAGGCGCGAGCGGGCTTCCGCATAGGCCGGGGCCACCATCGGGTAGTCGACCGGCAGGTCCCACTTCTCGCGGTATTCTTCCGGCGAAAGGTTGTGATGGGTCATCAGATGCCGCTTCAGCGACTTGAAGGCGCCGCCGCATTCCAGGCAGATGATCTGGTCGTCCTGTACGGACTTGCGCACCGAAACCGCCGGCTTCGGCTTTTCGACGACGGCCGCGACAGGCGCAGGCGCGGTCGTGTTGCTCAGCGCCGCGTGCACGTCGGCGATCAAATTCGGGAGGTCACCGACCGGGACCACGTGATTGCTTACGTAGGCCGCGACGATATCGGCCGTCAATTCCACGAAAAGGTCATGGCCGGAACCATGGGCGGAATCACTCATTGTCATTCTCCTGTTCAACATGTCTTGCCAAGCGCCGCCCTCATGGCCGGCCGCCACTCACCCAGCAAACCAGAACATGACCACCGCTGCCGCCCTGTTGAAACAACATGAAACCCACCCCTAGATTTCGAGTGGCAACGTCGGTCCCGCCTGTCTGGAAATGATGTTCCGGCATGGAGGCTGCATTAGAAAATCCACCTATTGCAGTATTCCTGCAAAAATAACTTGCGGAAGATTTCCTGCACAACCTCGGAACGCCAGTTCTCAAGACCAGTGCTCGACTTCGGCGATTATCATTGTTTGGCCGAATATCCAATTACTATTTTTACCCGTTTGCGGCAGTCGAAATTCCGCACTATTTCAGAGGAACTGCGACGCTTGTGCTTCCGCAGTGCAATGGAATGGCAAATCCGGCATCGGAAAATGCGTCACGAACCGTCTTTCTTCAGATCATCGCAGACGGACATCCGCGTCAGAGGATAACCGACCTTGTGGGCGGCGCGCGCGAGCAGATGCGCGGAGACCGGCGCCGTCAGGATGAAGAAGAAGAAGGCGGCGAGCGCGCGGGCGAGCGTTGCGACATCGCCGGCGTGCAGGCCGACGGCGAGCAGCAGCAGGCCGGAGCCGACGGTGCCCGCCTTCGAGGCGGCGTGCATGCGGGTGTAGAGGTCGGGCAGCCGGTTGATGCCGATCGCGGCGATGAGCGCGAAGAGCGAGCCGCCGATGATCAGCGCCGCGGTGACGAGGGCAAAGATCACGCTCATGCCTTGCCTCCCTTCGCCGCCGGCTTCTTCGTCTTCTTGCCGGCCTTTGCGCCTGCCGCCTTGCCGGCTTCTTTCGGGGGCCTCGCCGCCTCGCCGACCAGCCCGCGGGTCAGGATGAAGCGGGCGAAGGCGACCGTCGTCAGGAAGCCGACGAGGCCGAGCGAAATCGCGATGTCGATATAGAGCGTGTAGCCGGTGCGGATCGCGAACGCGGCGATGAAGCCGAGCACGATGCCGACGAGCATGTCGAGCGCCAGCACCCGGTCGGGCAGCGTCGGGCCGACGACCACGCGGAAAACGGTGAGGATGAAGGCGACGCCGAGCACGATCAGCGCGAAGGTGCAGGCCGCCTGGATGATGGCTTCGGGCGCCGTCATTCGAAAGCCTCCCTGATCTTGCGTTCGAAGCCGTCGGCAATGTCGCGGCGGGCGGCCTCCGGGTCGGAACAATCGATGGCGTGGACGTAGAGCGTCTTGCGGTCCTCCGAGACGTCGACCGAGAGCGTGCCCGGCGTCAGCGTGATGAGGTTCGCAAGCAGCGTGATCTCGAAATCGCGCGTCACCGTTAGCGGATAGGCGAAGATGCCGGGCTTGATGTCGACCTTCGGCGAGACGACCATGACCGCCACCTTCCAGGCCGATTTCGCAAGCTCGACGAAGAACAGCCAGGCGAGCGAGGCGACGCGGAAGGAACGGGTGAGATAGCCGGTGCCGTTCACCTGCTCGCGGATGAGGCCGAGCGTCAGCGTCGACAGCACGAAGCCGAAGATCAGGTTGTGCAGGCTCGCGCTGCCGGTGACCGCGGCCCAGACGATCGCCATCAGGAGGTTGATCGCATAGAGGATCATTGCGCGCCTCCTTCGGGGAAGACGGACTGGAAATAGGCGGCGGGGTTCAAGAGCCCCTCGGCGGCGGCCCGCGTCCAGCCGATCATCTGGTCGGGGAAGAGGCCGAACCAGACGACGAGGGCCGAGAGCAGAAGGATCGGCGCGAGTGCCGAAAAGCGGGGCGTCTCGGCCGGCGGCGCAAGCGTGATCGTATCCATCGTCACCGGCACGGCTTCCGGCGCCGGGCGCCAGTAGGCGAGCAGGAAGACGCGGCCGAAGACGATGGTGATGAGGAAGCCGGAAAGGAGGATCGAACCCGCCAACCACCAGGCGCCGGTGTCGATCGCCGCCTTGACCAGCAGCGCCTTCGGCCAGAAGCCGGAAAGCGGCGGCAGGCCGCTCGCGGCGAAGAAGAGGGTGAGCGACAGCGCGGCGAAACCCGGTGCCCTCGCATAGAGGCCGCTCAAGCCCGTAAGCGAGAAGCTGCCGCCGATCCGCGCAGCCTCGCCGGCGAGCAGGTAGAGCGCCGTCATCAGCACGATCGAATGGAGCGCATAGAAGATCCCCGCCGAAAGCCCAGGATTGCCGCCGATCGCAACCCCGGCCAGCACGTTGCCGATGCCGGCGATGACGATGAAGCCGAGCATGCGGCGGATGTCGGCCTGGGCGAGCGCGCCCATGGCGCCGAGCACCATCGTCGCGGCGGCGGCGATGCCGACCACCAGGCTCAGCGCCTCAGCCTCGACGGGGAAGAGCATGACCATGGTGCGCAGCAGCGCGTAGACGCCGACCTTGGTGAGCAGGCCGGCGAAGAGCGCCGAAACGACGATGCGCGGCGTGTGGTAGGAGGCGGGCAGCCAGAAATTGACCGGGAAGGCCGCGGCCTTCATGCCGAAGGCGAGCACGAAGAGCGCGCCGAGCGTCATCAGCGGCGCCGTGCCGCGATGCTCGGCCGCCTTGCGGGCGATATCGGCCATGTTGAGCGTGCCGAAGATCGCATAGAGATAGCCGACGGCGATCAGGAAGAGCGTCGTGCCGACGAGGTTCAGCACCGAGTATTTCAGCGCCCCGTCGATCTGCTCGCGCTCGGAACCGAGGATCAGCAGGCCGAAGGACGAGATCAGCAGCACCTCGAACCAGACATAGAGGTTGAAGATGTCGCCGGTCAGGAAGGCGCCGGAGACGCCGGCCATCAACACCATCAGGAAGGGATAGAAGCCGTAGCGCCGGCCGCTGACGCCGATGTCCTTCGTCGCGTAGACGGCGCCGGCGAGCGCCACCACGGCGGCGGCAAGGGCAAAGAGCGCGCCGGCGACATCGACGGTAAAGGCGATGCCGAAGGGCGGCAGCCAGCGCCCCATCATCATCGTCACCGGACCGCCGGTGAGCACCCTGCCGAGCAGCAGGAGATCGACGGCGACGAGGATCGAAAGGCCGATGATCGCGACGATCGCATGGAGCCGGATCGCGTGGCGCATCATCATCAGCGCCGCACCGAAGCCGAGCGACAGCGCCACCGGCAGGATGACGAGCCACTGGTCCGCCGCAGCGGGCGCCATGACCCAGGCCCGGGCGAGATCGACGGAGGAAGCGGCCATCAGCGGCTACCCCCCTCTGCCCTGCCGGGCATCTCCCCCACAAGGGGGGAGATCGGCAAGACGCACCGGCGCCATGCCTTCTGACAGGGTATCGCCTGAAGATTGGTGCAATCGTGTTGTTGGGGCACGGCGGCCACCACGATCGGATCTCCCCCCTTGTGGGGGAGATGGCCGGCAGGCCAGAGGGGGGTGCCCGCCTCATGGTGCAAAGCGAAGCGACGTGGCAATTCCGTCAGGAGCATCATCACACTCAATATCCCATCGGCGGCAGCGGCTGGTCTTCCGGCTCGGCCACCCGCATCTCGTCGGTGTCGTCCGTCCCGAGGTCCTGGTAGGCGCGGTAGGTCAGCACCAGCAGGAAGCAGAAGAAGGAGAAGGAAATCACGATCGCCGTCAGGATGAGCGCCTGCGGCAGCGGATTGGCGGCACCGGAAGCGAGCGTGTCGGCGCCCTTCGGGATGATCGGCGGCACCGCGGCGGTGAGCCGCCCGGTGGTGAAGAGCAAGAGGTTCACCGCATTGCCGAGGATCGCGATGCCGAGCAGCACGCGCACGATGCGCTTCGACATCATCAGGTAGAGCGCGACGGCGAAGAAGATGCCGACGAGGCCGGAAAACAGGGCTTCCATCAGTCGTTTTCCCTTTCCTCGAGCGCCAGCGCGATCGAGGTGATCGCCCCCACCACGACGAGATAGACGCCGACATCGAAGGACATGACGGTGGCGAGCGGCACCTCGACCCCGAAGAAGCTCGGATAGATCCAGAGCCCGGTCATGAAGGGCACGCCGAAGGCGGCGGAGAGGAAGCCGGAGAGGCAGGCGAGCATCAACCCTGCGCCGGCGATCGACATCGGGTGGAACCAGAGCGCGCGCCGCACCGCCTGCACGCCGAAGGCGATACCGTAGATGGCGAAGGCGGATGCCGCGATCAGCCCGCCGATGAAGCCGCCACCCGGCTCGTTGTGGCCGCGCAAGAGCACGAAGATCGAAAAGAGGATCATCAGCGCAGTGAGGAACGGTGCGACGGTGCGGAAGATCAGCGTGTTCATGCCTTGCCCTCCTTGCGCGCACGTTTCTTCGATGACGGTTTTGCCGGCTCGACGGGCGAGACGACGGCGGCCGTGACCGGCGGGACGGGCGCGATGCGGATGCGGATCAGTGCCAGGATCGCAAGCCCGGTGATCATCACCACCGAAATCTCGCCGAGCGTATCCGTGCCGCGGAAGTCGACGATGATGACGTTCACGACATTGGCGCCGTGGGCGATGACCTTGGAATAGGCGTTGAAGAAATCGGTGAGCGCGGTGTCAAACGAGAGCTGCGTCGTCTTCAGGAGAAGCAGCGCGAAGCCGAGGCCGCAGGCGATCGCGATGGTGCCGTCGACGAGGACCTGGCGGAGCGGCCGGTGATCGGAGGGCGAGAGCCGGAGCCGCGTCATGACCAGCGCCAGGATGACGACCGAGAGCGTCTCGACCATGAACTGGGTAAAGGAAAGGTCCGGCGCCCCGAAGAGCAGGAAGATCACGGCGACGGCAAAGCCCTGGATGCCGAGCGAGACGATCGCCGTCAGCCGGTCGCCGGCCGTCAGCACCGCGACGAGGCCGATGATCGCAATGGCAAAGAAGGTGAGCTGGTGGAAACCGACATCCTCCGGCCAGGCGGGCATCGCCGGCAGTTCGCCGTAAACGAAGGGCGGCACCAGCAGCACGACGGCGAGCAGCACGAAGGTCGCCGTCACGTAGACGTCGAGGCGGCCGTCCTGCACGATCCGCGTCACGCGGAAGGAAAGCCGCACGAGACCGCGGATGAAGGCATCGAAACCGCGGTCCGGCCCCGGCCCGAGCAGCTCGAGCAGGCGCGCCATGCCGCCGCGGACGGACGCGAGCGAAAGATAAAGGCCGATGCCGAGGGCGATCGTCAGCACCGAAAGCGCAAGCGGCAGGCCGATATGCGGCATCAGACCGATGGTAACCGTCTCCGCCTCGCCGGCGACGGCGCTCGCCATCGGCGAGGAGACGTAACGGTGCGACAGGCCGGAGAGCACGGCGGCGGCAAGGCCGGAAAGCGCAAGCACCGCCGGACCGAGCCAGAGCAGTGCCGGGCCTTCATGGGCGTGCTTCGGCGTCTTGACTTCCGGTCCGAGGAACGGTTTCAGCGCCACCGCGAAGGCGACGGCGAACATCAGCGCATTGCCGGCGACCGCAACGGCCGTGAAGAGGATGGCGCGCGGATCGCCGCCGGCGAGTGCCGCATAGATCTCCTCCTTGGCGAGGAAGCCGAAGAAGGGCGGCAGGCCGGCCATCGACAGCGCGGCGAGCACCGCGGCGGCGAAGGTGACCGGCATCGCTTTCCTCAAGCCGCCGAGCTTCGTCACGTCGCGGGTGCCCGATTCGTGGTCGATCAGGCCGCCGACCATGAAGAGCGCGCCCTTGAACATCGAATGGGCGACGAGATAGAGCACCGCCGCCTCGACCGCATAGGGCGAGCCGAAGCCGGTCAGCATCACGAGAAGCCCGAGGGAAGCGACGGTCGTATAGGCGAGCATCAGCTTGAGGTCCGTCTGGCGCACCGCGAGCAGCCCGCCGACGAGGAGCGTGACGCCGCCGAAGAGCGGCAGCAGCAGCTCCCATGCCGGCGTTGCCCCCATCACCGGGTTGAGCCGCATCAACAGGTAGACGCCGGCCTTCACCATGGTCGCGGAATGCAGGTAGGCGGAGACCGGGGTCGGCGCCTCCATGGCGTTCGGCAGCCAGAAATGGAAGGGGAACTGCGCCGACTTGGTGAAGGCGCCGCCGAGGACGAGAAGGAGAGCCGCCCAATAGAAGGGGCTTTCGCGCAGCACGTCGCCGCCGTGGACGAGCAGCGAGAGCTGGGAGACGCCGGATATGTCCCAGAGGAAGATCAGGCCTGCGAGCAGCAGCAGCCCGCCGCCGCCCGTCACCACCAGCGCCTGGAGCGCCGCGCGCCGCGAAGCCTCGCGGGCATGGTCGAAGCCGATCAGCAGGAAGGAGGTGATCGAGGTCAGCTCCCAGAAGACGAAGAGCATCAGCAGACTGTCTGAGACGACGACGCCGAGCATCGAGCCCATGAACATCAGGATGAAGGAGAAGAACCGGCCCTGCTGCGGGTGGCCCTTCATGTAACCGCCGGAATAGAGCACGATCAGCGCGCCGATGCCGGTGATCAGCAGCGCGAAGGTGAGCGAGAGCCCGTCGAGGAACCAGGAGAAGGAAAGGCCGAGGCTCGGCACCCAGGGATAGCCGCCGGTGACGACCTCGCCGCGGGCGATTTCCGGCAGGAAGCCGGCGAAATGGACGAAGGCGAAGGCCGGGACGAGTGCCAGCAGCCAGGCGGCGTTGTGGCCGAGGCGGGCGGTGAGAACGGGCGCGAGCACAGCGCCGGCAAAGGGCAGAAGCATTGCGAGCAATGTCAGGCCGGCTCCATCCACGGGCATCTGTTCTCCTTCTTCACGCGACGCGGCGGAACCGTTCGGCCCTCACCGGAGGTGCCCACCCTGTTAGGGCAAAGACGCCCCCGTCTCAAGGGCAAAGGGAATTTGCGGCCCGGACGAGGTCGCGGACGTTTCGCGCGGCAGTGTTGGAAAATGCGCCCGCCAATGCAAGCGGGCGGCGCCCGCGCGGGCCGGTCAAAATTCCGTTATCCCCGAAAAATCGGAGGGAGGCGATGCAATGAAGCGCCGGACGGTCGAGCGCGCACCGCCCGTCGCTCACCGCATGGAGAAGAGTTCCTGATGGAAGCGCGTCTTCACGTCGAAGCCCTGGCCGGCGAGATCGCGCTTCAGGGCATCCGCAAAACCGACGGGACCGCAGAACCAGACGCTCGCCTCCCGCCACTCCGGCACTGCGGCACGGATGCGCTCGCCGGTCAACAGGCCGTCGCGGGCGTCGATGAAGATATGCAGCCGCACGCCGGCCGCCGCGGCATCCGCCGTCAGACGCGCAAACGCATCCTCGTCGAGCTCGGCCGAAGAATGGAAGAGATCGATCACCTGGCCGGCACGGCGGTCTGGCTGTGCCGCGAGGTACTTCATCCGGGCGATGAAGGGCGTGACGCCGATGCCGCCGCCGATCCATATCTGGCGGGGACATCCGTCGTCGAAGGTGAAGCGGCCATAGGGCCCCTCGACCCGCACCTCCTGGCCGACGCTCAGCGTATCCGGGAGACGGCTCGTGTAATCGCCGAGCGCCTTGGTGATGAAGGTGATGCCGCGGTCGGTGGCATTCCACGCCGAGGCGATGGTGAAGGGATGCGCGCCCTCGCCCTTGTCGGAGGTGACGAAGGCGAACTGGCCGGGCTCGTGGCCGCACCAGCCGGGCTCCATCGTCATGCCGATCTCGAGCGCGCGGACGCCGGGATATTTCGTGAGCGTGGCGATCTTGCCGAAGGCCTGCCGGCTGATCCCCACCCGCCGCAGGAGGACGATGACGGCGGCGACCATGCCGCAGGCAAGCAGCACGGCGAACACGACGCCGAGCGGCTGCGTCCAGTAGGCGAATTCGGCGAGCACCACCGTGTGGAAGGCGAGCACGAGATAGGTGACGGCGAGCAGCCGGTGGGTCTTGAAGAACCACCAGTAGGAAAAGCGCGGAACGAGCGCCAGCACGATCAAAAGGACGGAAATATAGAAGGCCCATTCGCCGAGGCCTTCGGCGGGATCGCGCAAACCCGCGAGGAATTGCTGGACGGGGTTTTCGATCGGCGGGCGCGGCCCACGCTCCGGCCGCGTGACGAGGCCGAGGTCGATCGCCCAGCCGGCGCCTTCGAACCAGAGCCAGTGAGCGAGCGAAAACACGAGAGCGGAAATCCCGAGCCACCTGTGCAGGCGATACATCTTGTCGAGCCCGCCGAGCCAAGTCTCCGGCCAGCCGGGCCGCAGCGCCAGGACGAGCGCGATGCTCATCGCGCCGATGGCGAGGACGCCGCTGTACTGGATCATCGCGGCACGCAGCGCAAAGAGGTTTTCCGACTGGAAGACATCCGGCTCAGCGGCGAGCCAGAGCAGGCTCAAAAGGACCAGTATTCCCCACAAGGCGAGCTTGATATTCCGCATGGCACGCTTCCCCTCTTCGCGACAGAGACCGGCAGCCGGGACCGAAGAGAGAGTGCCCCTCGGCGTCTCCGGCCCGTCTCCCCGACTGCGGATGAGTCCGCACTTCTCCTTATACAGGCAAAGCGCGCCGGCGCCGAGGGAGGAGGTGCGAGCGCAATTGTCGCGGCGGCTCCGGCGCCCTATCTTTGGCAAGACGAACAGGGAGACGAGCGATGACCAACGACGTGACGACGACCCGGATCGAAAAGACCGACGAGGAATGGCGCGGGCAGCTGACGGCGGAGCAATACCATATCCTGCGCGAGCACGGCACCGAACGACCCTTCACCGGCCCCTACTGGAACACCTTCCAGCTCGGGCTCTACCGCTGCGCGGCCTGCGACACGCCGCTCTTCCGCTCCGACACCAAGTTCGACGCCGGCTGCGGCTGGCCGAGCTATTTCGCACCGGTCAGGCCCGGAGCCGTCACCGAACACCGCGACACCTCGCACAGCATGGTGCGCACCGAAATCCGCTGCGGCACCTGCGGCGGCCACCTCGGCCACGTCTTCCCCGACGGCCCGAAACCGACCGGCCTACGCTACTGCATCAATTCGGCGGCCATCGACTTCGTGGAAGACAATTCCAGCCCATGAAACTGTTGCTGGACTTCCTGCCCCTCATCCTCTTCTTCGTCGCCTTCAAGGGCGCGGAAGGCAGCCCGGAGGCGGCCGCGGCCTTCGCGACCCAGCATTTCGGCTTCCTCGTGCAGGGCGGCGTGGTGGGCCCGCAGGAGGCGCCGGTGCTGCTGGCCACCGTGGTCGTCATGGTCGCCACGCTGGCCCAGGCGGCCATCCTCAAGCTGCGCGGGCGCAAGATCGACCTCATGCTGTGGATCAGCCTGGCGCTGGTCGTCGTGCTCGGCGGCGCCACCATCTGGTTCCACAACGAGACCTTCATCAAGTGGAAGCCCACCGGCCTGTACTGGGCCATGGCCCTGGTGCTCTGGATCGCCCAGGCCGCCTTCGGCAAGAACCTCATCCAGACCATGCTGAGCGCCGAACTGCAGCTGCCCGACGCCGTCTGGCTCAAGCTCAACCGCGCCTGGGTGCTGTTCTTTGCCGCCATGGGCGTGGCCAACCTCTACGTGGCCTATCACTTCTCCACCTCCGCCTGGGCCAACTTCAAGGTCTTCGGCGTCACCGGCCTCATCGTGCTCTTCACCCTCGCGCAGGGCCTGTACCTGAGC
>DATGWU010000585.1:0-2088 GCA_035299345.1 Rhizobium sp. | reverse complement strand
CCGCCGTCATGCGCGGATCGCTCGAGTTGAGGTAGGCGTGATAGTTGCGGTTGAGCGAGCGCAGCCCGGGCGTTTTCGCCACGTCGCTGGCGATGGACACCTTGGAGGTCCGCTGCGCCTTCTGCATGGATTTGCCGCGTTCGCCCGAGTGTCCGGACGAGGATTTTCCGCTTCCGCCGCCATGATCCCCGCCATGGCCCCCGCCATTGCCACCACCATTGCCGCCGCCGTTACCGCCACCGTTGCCGCCTTTCGCAAAGGCAATGGTCGCAAACCCCGTCATGCCGGCAGCCGCAGGGGCCACTGCCAGACCGAGTGCAAGAACGCTCCGAACGATCGTGTTGTTGATAGCCATTGGGTATCTCCTCGAGTTGATCACATAGTTCGGTTCCTCATGAGGAGGCACGAACTACTCCGAAGAGACTAATCTCCGCCGTGCCCGCATGGTATCGGCCCCCGTCCAATACCACTCCGGCTCGGACCTAAGTCCGGGGCTCTCCCCGATCAAAGGTCCGGAAGCGCCGGGAGGAGGGGCGGAAAAGAGGGAGAGGTCTTGCCAGGCGCAGCCCCCTCCCCTAACCTCGAACAATCATCTTGCCGCATGTTTCGGCACTCGACTCGAGCACCCGGTGCGCATCAGCAATCTTCTCTCCCGCTGGAATTCCCAATCGCTTGCCATGCAGTTCCTCAGCATCGGCGGCGCGGTTTCGGTATGCGCCATGGTCCTGATCGGGGCTTTCGTTTCGGACCGGGTTGAGGATACCGTCACCAGCAATGCGGCGGCAACGACGGCACTCTACGTCGACAGCGTAATTGCACCGCTTCTTCCGGACATGCAGCGCAATGAAGTCCTCGACGAGACGACGACGCGCGCACTCGATGAAACGCTCGGGCAAGGCGCCCTCGGCGACCGCCTTCTTCTGTTCCGCCTCTGGCGATCGGATGGAACGGTCCTCTATGCAAACGATGCGGCCATTACCGGAACCAGGCACGTCCTCAGCGATATGCTGAAGACGGCCTTTTCCGGCCAGATGGTCGCGCAGTTCGCACCCGCAGGCGAGGAAACCAACCAGAGCGGGCCGACGCTGCCTGTTCTGAAGATCTATAATCCGGTCCTGCAGCCGTGGTCCGGAGAGGTCGTGGCCGTCTCCGAATTCCACGAAGCCGCCGGCGAGTTCCAGCAGAGTATTTTCCGGACACGGTCGCACACGTGGTTCGCCGTTGCAGCCTTCACGCTCGTCTTTTTCGTTCTCTTGTCGGCAATCGTGCTGCGCGGAAGCAGGACGATTGAACGCCAGCGTCATGATTTGAAAGAACGCGTCGAAGACCTCTCCCGTTCGCTGTCGCAGAACCAAGCCCTGCGGGACCGCGTGCAGCGCGCCACACAACGCGCAACGACGCTCAACGAAGGATATCTTCGCCGCATCGGGGCGGATCTGCACGATGGCCCGGCCCAGCTTCTTGCCTATGCTGCCCTCCGCCTCGACGGTGAGGCCCTGCGAAGGTCGACCGGGTCGGATGAGCCGAGCAGGAAAGAAATCGTCGCGATCAAAGCCAGTCTCGATGAGGCCATGCAGGAAATCCGGACGATTTGCAGCGGCCTCGTGCTGCCCCAGATCGAAGGAGCAAGTCTCCCCGACATTTTACAGGAAGCCATCCGGGCCCATCGGATGCGAACCGGAACATCGGTGGCCTTGTCGGTTTCGACGCCGCCCGAACGCCTTTCGGCCGCCGCCAAGATCTGCATCTACCGTTTCGTGCAGGAGGGGCTCAACAACGCCTACCGCCATGCCGGCGGCATCGGGCAGGCTGTCTCCCAGCGTATCGACGGCGGGCTCCTCGTCGTCGAAGTTGCCGACCGCGGGCCCGGTCTCGACCTGGACCAGGTCCGGCCGACCAGTCTCGGGCTTGCGGGCTTGCGCGAACGGGTCGAAAGTCTCGGGGGAACATTCGAAATCACCTCGTCTAAGGCCGGCACCGTCCTGCGCATGACGACGAGTATTGAGGAAACGAAGTAGCCATGGACACCAGGATTCGCGTCGCGGTCGTGGACGATCACCCACTCTTCCGGGAGGGGGTGACACGAAG
>DATGWU010000584.1:0-13751 GCA_035299345.1 Rhizobium sp. | reverse complement strand
CTGGACGACCATCGGCTTGTCGAGGCCGTGTTCCACCCGGTAGGCTTGGGCCTGCGCCTCCGCCTGCTCGAAGGATGCGCCCCCCTGGTTCATCAGCTGCGAGCGGATGTAATCGGCATAATCGCCGGGCGGCGCCTGGATGATCGCAAAGGTCACGACGCTCAGGATCAGGAGCACCGGCACGGCCGAACCGATCCGCGTCAGAAGAAATCTCACCATTGCCACTCTCTCCGTTGCGACAACGACCCCTCCGGCTGACCCCTTGTGCTGACCGGCCGCGCCTCACGCGCGGCCGGTAGGGGCTTCGGGGAGGAAAGTCAGTTCATCGGGCCACCGTCACCCGGCTTGCCGGGCAACTGCTCCGGATAGAGCTCGTACTTGCCCTGACGGTCGGCCGCGACCCACATGCGCTCGCGCATGATCGAGTCTTCGGCCCAGTTGAACATGTAGATCGGCGTGCCGGCGGGGACATTCGAGAACCGCTTGTTGATGATGAGTGCACCGGGATATTCCGTCAGTCCGATCGTATAGAGGTTCTCGGTATAGACCTTCTGGTATTTCTTCATCAGCTCCGCCCGCTCGGCATTGTCCTGCGAGGTGATGAAGCGATTGACCAGCTCGGCCATCTCCGCCTCGAACGGCATCATGTCGACGTCCTTGCCCTCGGGTGCGCGATGGTTCCAGCTCGTACGCGGCCCGACAGGTGCCAGCTGCTCGGTATTTTGCACCACCGAGGAAAGCTCGGTCGTGTTACGACGCACCGCCCAGTCGAAGCGGCCGGAATAATGGGCCGCGTCGCGCTGGTTGGAATCGAGCGCATTGATCACCACGCGAATCCCGAGCTTCGCCATCTGTCCGACGAGACCCTCCGCGAGGCTCTTGTCCGTCGTGTATCCGTTGTTGACCAGAACCACGATCTCGACGTTCCCGCCGCCGGCGGTGCCGGCAGGAAAGTTGGCGATGCCGTCAGAGTCGGTGTCGACGAGGCCGATCTTCTCGAGCGCTGCCTTCGCCGCATCGAGGTCGTAGGGATAGTAGACCGTGGAATTGCGGTCGTAAAAGCTCGTCCCGGACGATAGACCGCCCGGATAGATCGCCGCAAATGGCCCCTTCACAAGACTGTCGCCGATCGCCTTGCGGTCGAGCGCGGAAGTCACAGCCTTGCGGAATTCGGGATTGCGATTGAGCTCCCGGACAGCCTGCTCGCGCTCGTCGGGATTGCCCCAGCCGTTCGCCGAGAAGTTCATGAGGAGATTGTAGCCGATCAGACGTGGTCCGAAGGCCAGGCGCGCCGGTGCGTCGGGCTCCGCTGCCCGCTTCAGCGCCGCCACGAAGTTTTCCGGCTGCTCGAGATTGGAGATATCCCCCGAACCGGCCACCGCCTGCACGTCACGGTCGGCCCAGGTCGAGAGCTTGTAATGCACCTCGTCGAGATAGGGCAACTGCTGGCCCTTCTCGTCCACTTTCCAGTAATACGGATTGCGACGCATGACGATGATGTCGTCCGGGCGGTACTCGACCGGCACCCAGGCGCCCATCACCGGCATGTTCATGTATTCCGGCGGGAAGGCGTTCTTGAACTGGTCATAGCTGTTGTCGGAGTACTTCGGGTGCTGCGGCTTCAGCACATGCGCCGGACCCGGACAGAAGCTCGGATAGGCCATCGTATAGAGGTACTGCTTCGGGAAGGCCCCCTTGAAGGTCCACTCGACGGTGTAATCGTCGATCTTGACGAGCGTCGTCCCCTCGCCGAAGGCCTCCGGAGAGGCCCCACCGCCGAGCGGGGAAACGTTCGGATCGAGGACCGCATCCTCCCAATAGAACATCACGTCATCTGCCGTGAACGGATGGCCGTCCGACCATTTGGCGCCCTTGACCAGATGCATGGTCAGCTTGTGGCCGTCCTTCGACCATTCCCAGCTCCTGGCGAGGTTCGGCAGGGGCTCGGTGTCCTCGGCATTGACCTGGAAAAGCGGCGCTGTGCGCGTCAAACATTCGGAAAGCCCGATGTCGATCCCGCCCCAGCCCTGGCTCTGCCCGGCCATATAATTCCAGCCTTCAGGCCGACCGCCGATCACGTGTCTCAGCGTATCGCCGTAGACGCCGATCCCGTCGGGCATGTTGGCCGACTTGTAGACCAGCGGCTCCTCCGGCAGGCGGTCTTTCAGTGGCGGCAGCTTGCCGGCCTTCTCGAACTTCTCAGAGACCCAGTCCGGCTCAGAGTAGCCGGGCAGCGCCTTGAACTCGAGGATCGAATCCCGCGCCACATAGGTGACCTTGGCTTCCGCCGGAAATGCCGGCGGCTCCGGTGGTGTCGTGGTCTCGAAGGCATGCGCCGCCAGCGCGAACATCGACACGCCGACGCTCAGTAAGGCAATCCGTCCGAACTTCTTTCGATAGTGCATCGTCCCGTTCCTCCCTCTGTGGCAGGTGCGGCAAGCACCTGACCGACCTCGCTGAAGCAAAGGCGCCGACTCCCTCTCGCCGCCTGACTTTCTCGCCTCAGCCTGCTCTCTTCATCGCAGCCTTTTCCGCCCGGATCTCGTCGAGCGAGCGAACCTCGCGCCGTGCCGCCCCCGTCCAGTCCCGCGTCTTGACTTTGGCATTCGCCAGCCGCTCCCGCGCCGCCGGAACTGCATGGGCGTATTGCGGCAGCCAGCGCGCGCCGGCGACGACCATCTCGTCGACCATCTGCCAGACCTCCTCCGGGGTCGCGACCGCACCGACCAGCGGGTCATGCAGCACGGCGAGCTTCAGGAGATCGATATCGCCCGAGATCGCTGCGTGGACCGCCATCCGCTGGACGTTGATCGAGGCCATGCAGGTCGCCGCACAGGCCTCCGGCAATGTGATCCCCGAAACCATGTTGATGCCGAAACGGTCGACGAAACCGGGCGACTCGATGATGGCATCCGCCGGCAGGTTGGTGATGACACCGTTGTTCTTGACGTTGAAGTGGCCGCGATAGACCCGTCCGGTCTCCAGCGCCTCGAGAATGTGACTGGCGTGCTCGTTCGAGCGCCTCGTCGGGTCGATCGGCCTGCCCGCCGACTCCAGAAACTGCGGAAAGTCCGTCTCGAACCAGTTGCGGGTCTCGATCGAGTACCGGAGATAACCTCCGGTCTCGCCATGGATCCAGTCGGACATGTCGATCCACCGGGCGATTTCTTCCGGGCGCTTGCGATACCACGGCAAGTATTCCGAAAGATGGCCGTTGCTCTCGGTGGAATAGACGCCGAAGCGCTTCAGCACGTCGATGCGAAGCTTCTCCTGCTGCGAATAGACCGGATGCGCCTCGAAGGCGGCAACCAGTTCGTCCTTGCCGATCTTGCGGCCTTTCAGCCGCAGGTCGATGAACCAGGTCTGGTGATTGATGCCGGAACAGACATAGTCGAGGTCGCTCACCGAAGCTGCGCCGAGCACCTCGGCGATCTGCTCGGCGCCGTGCTGCACGCCGTGGCAGAGCCCGACGGTGTCGACCTTGCCGTATTCGATCGCCGCCCAGGTGTTCATGGCCATCGGGTTGGCGTAGTTCAGGAACTTCGCGCCCGGCGCGGCAACTTCGCGGATGTCCTTGCAGAAATCCAGAATGACCGGAATGTTGCGCTGGCCGTAAAGAATGCCACCGGCGCAGATGGTGTCTCCGACGCACTGGTCGATCCCGTATTTGAGCGGGATCGCGATGTCGTCGGCATAGGCTTCCAGCCCGCCCACGCGCACGCAGCTGATGACGTAGCGCGCGCCGTCGAGCGCACGGCGCCGGTCGGTGGTCGCGGTCACACGCGCCGGCAGCCGGTTTGCCTCGATCATTCGTTGCAGAATGTCGCGGATCATGCCGAGATTGCGTTCGCTGATGTCGGTCAGGGCGAATTCCACGTCGTGGAACTCGGGAACGCACAGAATGTCGGTTGCAAGCTTCTTGGTGAAGCCGATGCTGCCGGCACCGATGATAGCGATTTTGAAACCCATTCGTCAGACCCCTTTTTGCGGAGTTCGTACCACAACCGACCGCGAGAATTACACGATGAGATTATATTGGCGGCGTACCGCAGACAGGCCAGAAAACCGGCCGTTTTCGCGCTGCTCCTCTCCGGAAATTCGCTCTCCGACTTCTCCTGTGACGGCGATTATGCGTATATTCCCGAGCGGGGCCAGAGAAGGATTGTGCTATCATGGGTAATTTTGTGCTGCAGAATCTTCTCGATTTTGGACCAGCAAGCCGCACCGTGTCGCTGCCCAGAGGGCGCCAGAGCCTGCACACAATGCCGACCAGCAGCGGTTACGAGATCCGGCGCGGGGGAGATTATGACTGGGACGGACGCAAGCGCGGTCTCGCTCCCTTCACAGTCCTGCAGCACACCGTCGGCGGACGGGGGAACCTGCGCTACGAAAACCGCACCATGCAGGTTCGTCCGGGTGAGACGCTGCTCCTCATCGTTCCACACAATCACCGCTACTGGCTGGAAAGGGACGAGACCTGGGCGTTCTTCTGGATCTCCATGAACGGCGAGGAGGCGCTGCGCATCCACCGCTCGATCCTCGCGATGACGGGTCCGGTTCTACGGCTGAACACCGAGACGATCGACCAGTTGGCACATTGCTGCCACCGACTGGTCACTGGCGCGGAAACGCCGGGGGCGGCCTCTGCGATCGCTTACGAAGCAGCAATGGCGCTCTATGACGACGTCTTCGGCTCCCATCCGACGTTCGCCCAGGAGTACCGTGCCCTGCAACATGTCCTGAGCCACATCGAGGGGCACCTCGACCAGCGTCTCGCGGTCGGCGAGCTCGCGGCCGTCGCCGGCCTGAGCCGCGCGCACTTCTCGCGCATTTTCACCGCCAGCGAGGGCCTGCCGCCGGCGGAGTTCGTCCTGCAGAAACGCCTTCGGCGCGCAGCCAAGCTCCTGACCAAGACCGCGGACATGCCGATCAAGGAGGTCTCCGCCCTCTGCGGTTTTGACGACCCGAACTACTTCTCAAAGGTCTTCCGCCGCCTTTACGGCACCAGCCCGAGCGATTTCAGGACCAGCGGAATGTATGCGAGCGTTGCAAGCTCAGGGGCGGCCAAGAGGCGGCAAGTCGCCCCGGCCGGTTGATCGGGCGAGCCGGCCGGGGCAATAGCGAAGGCGGCCGCCGGCACGGTCAGAAGCGTTGGGAGAAAGTGAGATCCAGTCTCTGGCTCGCGAGACCGCTGCCGTCCATCGTGGCGTGATACCGGCCGGCGACGCTGCCGTGCCCGGACGAGACGAGCGTCATGCCAAGGCCGACCGACAACTGATTGCGGCTCTCGTCTGAACCGGGGATCACGTAGTCGGTCGGCCAACCGCCATCGGCGTAGCCGGCAACGGTGTCCCCCGTCTCGGTGAAGTCGTGCGAGAAGTCCAGGGACAGCTCCGGCGTCAATACGGCATCCTCAAGATCGATGGCGTAGCCGAGCGAAAACCCGACGGTGGCGGTCAGGCTGTCGATCTCCTGGCGTCCTATCGAGGCGTTTTCCCAACCCGCGCCGCTCTCCTCGACGCCGTTGAGAATAGAGCGGGAGGCAGCGAGACGGCCAAAGGACGAGATGCTCACATCGCCGACGGCCAAATCGTAGCCACCACTGACGGCGGCGTAAACCTGTCGCCCCGTGCGACTGGCCATGGCCTCCGAACCGGTGGCGGAGGTCACCCGCAGGGAGTCGAAGTCGAGCAGCCCAGCCCCGACGAGCCCGTCCAGGAAAAACCCGCCGCCGGGCTGATAGAGGCCATAGAGCGTAACGCTCATCGCCCTGTTCAGGCTCGTCGTGCCCTTATCGCCGATGTCGCTGCGGTCACGCGAATACCCGATGGCAAGGCCGCCGACGACGGTCTCGGACAGGCGATAGTCGAGGCCGGCAGTCAGCGCGGCGGTCAGATAGTCGATTGTGTTCGTGCCGGTCTCGTCGTCCCCGAGCGAAATCGATCCATTGGTCCAGAAGGCGAGATTGCCACCGGCAAACGGTGAACAGCCGGCACTCGCCGAAACGGGCGCACGCACGCCGGCGCCGTCGGCGAGCCCAAGGTCCAGGTTGTTCTCCAGGCAGGAAGCCCCGCGGAGCGACCTCAGATGATCGCCCACGTTGTCGATCTGGCTGCCCGCAAGGCGCTTCGCCGCCGCTGCCTGAGCCTCCACCAATCCGACGAGATCGGCGTCAGCGGAAAGATCGTCCCTCGGGCTGACAGTGAAGGTCACCGTCGCGGGGGCGGATCTGCCTGCGGCACTGGTCAGTGTGTAGGTCGCGACGGCGGTACCGCTGAAGCCCGGACCGGGCGTGAAACGGAGGCGATAGTGCCCCTCTCTCACGGCCGAAGCGAAGGCTGCTTTCCCGTCGGTCGCAGCGCTGTCACCGAGGACGATCAGCGCCTCACCCGCTGACGGCGGCGAGAGTGAGACAAGGGCCGCGCCGGTGAAGGGGCCGCCGGTGGCGCCCGCTATCAGATCAACCGTCGCCGAGCCACCGGAAACCAGGCCCGTGGAGATGACAGGGGCAACAGGCAGTGCCGGGTCGATGACAAGCGTTACAGCCACCGAAGCGCTAGCGCCATAGCTGTCGGTGACTGCCAGCGTCAGCGCGAATTCACCCTCGACGGTCGGCGTGCCGGACAGCATGGCCGTCGACGCATCGAAACCGATGCCCTCCGGCAGGCTGCCCGAGATGGCGAAAACGTAAGGTGCCCCACCATTGCCGGCGGCAAAGGTTTGCATGAACGGCTCGGCCTGACGAAGAGAAAGGCGCCCGATCGGCGAAATGGAAAGCACCGGCGGCGTGACCGTGACCGTCACCGTCGCGGCAGACGAAGTGCCGGTGGCGTTCGTCGCGGTGTAGGTGAAGCTGTCGGGTCCGGAATAGCCGGCGCTCGGCGTGTAGCTGATCGCAGTACCGCTGGCACTTGCTGTCCCGTGAGAGGGCGAGCCGACAACGGCGACGCTTGCCGCCGCACCACCGGAGAGGTCGAGCGCGATCGGACTGCCGCCGCTGTTGGCGGCGACCGTTGCGCTGACAGCGCCCGCGACCGGCGCAGCGACTGCGATGGCCATCGTATAGGTCTGGCTGCCCGTCGCGCCGTAGGCATCCGTCGCTGTCACCGTGAACAAATAGGAGCCTTCCGTCGTCGGTGTGCCGGACAACACGCCGCCGGAAGAGAGCGTGAGGCCCGCCGGCGATGAGCCGGCGGTGATTGCAAAGTTGTAGGGCGCCGTGCCTCCGCTCGCCGACAGCGTCTGGCTGTAGGCCACCGCACCCGTTCCATCCGGTAGCGTCGAGGGTGACAATGCAAGCGATGGCGGCGTGACAGTGATCGTCACTGTCGCGGGCGACGAACTGCCGGTGGCGTTCGTCGCCATGTAGGTGAAACTGTCGGGCCCGGAATAGCCGGCACTCGGCGTGTAGGTGATTGCTGTACCGCTGGCGCTTGCCGTCCCATGAGAGGGCGGACCAGCAACAGTGACGCGTGCGGCCGCACCGCCCGAAAGATCGAGTGTAATCGGATTGCCGCTGCTGTTAGCGGCAACCGTCGCGCCGACATTGCTAACGACCGGAGCAGCAATCGCGATGACCAACGTATAGGACCGGCTGCCCGTCGCGCCGTAGGCATCGGTTGCTGTCACCGTGAAGGCGGAGGTGCCTTCCGTCGTCGGCGTTCCGGAAAGCACACCGGCCGAGGAAAGCGTCAGGCCCGCCGGCAATGAGCCAGCGGTGATTGCAAAGCTGTATGGCGCCGTGCCGGCACTCGCCGACAGCGCCTGACTATACGCCGCCGCGCCTGTTCCACCAGGAAGCGTCGAGGGTGACAAAGCAAGCGTTGGCGACGTCACCGTCACCGTCACCGTCGCTGGGGACGAGGTGCCGGTGGCGTTCGTCGCCGTATAGGTGAAGCTGTCGGTTCCCGAATAGCCCGCCGTCGGGGTGTAGCTGATTGCTGTGCCGCTGGCGGTCGCCGTGCCGTGAGAGGGCGAACCCGAAACGGCCACGCTTGCAGCCGCCACGCCGGAGAGATCAAGCGTGACCGGATTGTCGCTGCTGTTGGCGGCGACCGTTGCGTTGACAGCGCCCGCGACCGGCGCCGCAATCGCGATCGCAAACGTATAGGCCCGGCTGCCCGTTGCGCCGTAGGCGTCGGTCGCTGTCACCGTGAAGGAATAGGAGCCTTCCGTCGTCGGTATTCCGGACAACACGCCGCCGGAAGAAAGCGCCAGGCCCGCCGGCAGTGAGCCGGCGGTAACTGCAAAGCCGTAGGGTGCGGTGCCTTCGCTCGCAGAGAGCGCCTGGCTGTAGGCCACTGCACCGGTTCCATCCGGTAGCGTCGAGGGCGACAATGCGAGCGACGGCGGCGTCACCGTGACCGAGACGGTTGCGCTACCGAAAAGCCCGGAAACGGCGTCCGTCACCGTATAGGTGAAGCTGTCTGCGCCGGAATAGCCGGCCATCGGAGTATAGCTCACCGACGACGGCGAGTAGGTCGCGGTCCCGTGACTTGGCGCGGACACACCTGTTACGCCTTCGCCGCCGGAAACCGGAATGGAAAGAGAGGTATTGCCGCTGTTTGCAGCCACCGTCAGGGACGTGGCGTCAACGGCCGGGGCCACCTTGAGGGTCATCGCCTGGCTCGCGGTGTATCCGTCGCCGTTGACGGCCTTAAAGGTGAAATCCCAAAATCCGGATGAGGTCGGCGTCCCGGAAATCGCTCCGGTGCTACCGTCCAGGCTCAGACCTGTCGGAAGCGAGCCGCTCGCCAGCATATAGGTCACCACACCGGAGCCGGCGTTGTAGGTTGCCGTGACCGACTGGCTATACGCTTCGCCCCTCTTGCCGTCCGGCAATGAACTCGTCGAAAACGTAATCTTCGGCTTGATCGTAATGTAGGCATTGTCCGTATACGTGCCGCTGCCCGTGTCCACGGTGTACATGATCCTGTCTACACCGAGATATCCGTTGGCGGGCGTATAGATGAGCGAAAGATCAGCGGTTGGAGCCACGTCCAGAATGCCGTGGAAGCCGTCGGGATAATAGAAATACACCGTGGACATGCCATCGGCGATCGGGATGGTGATGCTGTCACCGTAAGCGGTTTCGTAATAGTGATCCGCGGCCGCCACCGCGCCCGACCAGCACGAATAGGCCAGCAGAAGGAGGAATGCCCGGACAAACACATTCCGTGCAGAAGCGATGGCTGATACGAGCATGACGACCTTCGAAGGAAACCAATGATTGCCGACGCGCCGAGGCGCGACGGTTTCCAGTCGAAGCTAATATCTTCAGAAATCAGGTCGTGTACGTCCAATAATGGGCCCAAAAAAACACCGGATTTCGAACGTGTCTGCTACGGCGCACATCGGCGAACAGGCCGAAGGCATCGCGATAGACGTGCCGACACACCCACCGAGGTCCACGCGCCGGGAGCCTTTCCAGCTTCCGACGCTGCCTACATCGCCGGCCGGCACCGCCTCGGATAAGGGCAGTTCACTCCTCCGGAACCTCGCCGTCGCTCTCGCCGGGCACGAGAGTCATCGGCCAGAGCAGGCGTGCCGGACGCCCGGCATAAGGCTCGGCATAGGCGGGCATTGCAGCGAGCAGCGTCTCGGCAAGCGCTATGCCGAGGTCGCGCAGCGACAGCGTGAAGGCCGTCAGCCGCGGTGACAGGAAATGCGAATGCGGGCTCTGACGACCAATTACGGCGATGTCGCGTCCCGGCACCAGCCCGGCTTCGTTGAGCCCGCGATAAAGGCCGGTCGAACTGACCTCGTTGACAAGCAGGATCGCCGTCGGCCGTTCCTTGCACGCCAAAAGATCACGGGCGATCTGGTAGCCGCCCGCCTCGTTCGGCGTCGAACGGAAAATGTGCTCCTCGGAAAGCTCAAGTCCGTGCCGACCAAGCACTTCCCGGCAGCGGTCGACGAAGACATAGCCGAGGTTTGCGTCGTCATGGGGCCGGCTGACGGCAATACGGCGGTGCCCCTTTTCGACCAGCCGCTCGACCGCCGTCTCCGCCATCCCTTCAAAGTCGAGGTCGATCCACGGCTGTCCGACATCGGTCAGGCTTCGCCCGAGCGTGATGAAGGGGATCTTGCGTTTGGCGAGCAGTTCGAAGCGGGCATCGTGGCGCCGGGTCGCAGAGAGAATGATGCCATCGGCAAAGCCACGCGCCACGACGCGTTTCAGGTAATCATGCGGGTCTTCCTCGGAGGAACACAACAGCGCAACGAGATCGAGTCCGTGACGGGCAAAGACCGTCTGCACGCCGTCGAAGACGCTCATGAAGAAGGTGTCGCCCTGGCCGGTGATTTCCGGCCCGGTTTGCATCATGAAGCCGATGACCCCGGTCGATCCCTTGCGCAGCGCCCGCCCCGACTGGTTAGCGACATAGCCCAGGCTCTCCGCCGCCTGAAGCACGCGCCTGCGGGTTTCTTCCGCAACATCCGGCTTGCCGTTCAGCGCGCGGGAAACCGTGCCGATCGAGATACCGAGCTGCTCGGCAAGCTGGCGAATTCCCTTCATTTTTTCGGATCCTCCCCCGTCGGCTCGATGGCCGCACCCCTTGCCCTATTGACATAAAACAATTCTCACGCATAGTATCGTAAACGTTTACGGAAGCCAACCGAGGAGTTTTCGGCTTTCGAACTCGGGAGGAAACCTGTGACGTACAAGGCCGTCTTGTGCGGGTGCGGAAGCATGGCCAAAGGCTGGCTGAAAGCGCTTCGCGATACCCCCAACCTGAGCGACAGCGTAGCGGTCGTCGGTCTCGTCGACATCGACCGTTTGGCCGCCGAGGCGCTCGCCGCCGAGTTCGGCCTGACCGGCGTCGCGATCGACACCGACCTCGATGGCATGCTTCGCCGCACCTCCCCTGACCTCCTCTTCGACGTCGTCGTCCCGTCCGCACGACGTGCCGTGGTCGCCGCCGGCCTTGCCCATGGCTGCCATGTGTTGAGCGAAAAGCCCATGGCGACATCGATCGCGGAAGCCCGTGAACTGCGCGCACTTGCCGATCGAGCCGATCGTCTCCACGCCGTCGTGCAGAACCGCCGCTTCATCGCTGGCGTTCGCCGCATTCGCCGCATGATCGAGGACAATGCACTCGGCCGCCTGACCGGCCTTCACTGCGATTTCTTCCTCGGGCCCCATTTCGGCGGCTTCCGCGAAGAGATGGACCACGTCCTGCTCCTCGACATGGCGATCCACACCTTCGACGCTGCGCGCTTCATGTCCGGCAAGGATCCGCTCGCCGTCTATTGCCACGAATACAATCCGCCCGGTTCCTGGTATCGACACGGCGCTGCGGCAAACGCCATCTTCGAATTCTCCGATGAAGTGGTCTTCACCTATCGCGGCTCGTGGTGTGCGGAAGGCGGGCCGACGAGCTGGGAAAGCGCATGGAGGATCGTCGGCACCAAAGGCACCCTCCTGTGGGACGGTGCGGACAAGTTCGAGGCGAATGTCATCGCCGGGACGGGCGGCTTCCTGCGCCCTCTCGAACCGGTGAGCGTGCCGCCACCCGAGAGCGAGGCGGACATCCACGGCCACGCCAGCGTCCTTCAGAGCTTCGTCGCGGCGGTCCGCAACGGCAGCCGTCCCGAGACGGACGGCAGCGACAACATCAAGAGCCTCGCCATGGTGTTCGGCGCCATTGACAGCGCCCGCGACCGGCGACGCGTCACAATCGCAGCATAGGGAACAAGCATGACGAACCCGGCAAAATCCATCCGCATCGGCACCATGGTCAGCGCGACCAAGGGGGACGCCGCAAGCCGCATCGGCCAGATCGCCGACCTGGGCTTCGAGAGCTTCGAGCCATTTTTCTGGCAGACGACCAACGGCCAGAACCTCGCCGAACTCGGCAAGCGCTGCCGCGAGGCGATCGGCGACCGGGATATCACCATTTCGACGCTCGGCATGTTCGGCAATCCGCTCGAGGAAACCGACGTCGATCGCCAGACGCTGCAGGGCTGGAAGGACTGCATCGACAATGCCCATCATTTCGGGGCTACCTGCGTTGCCGGCTTCACCGGTCGCCTGCGTGGCAAGTCGATCCCCGAGAGCCTTCCCCGTTATCGCGAGATTTGGAGCGAACTTGCCAGGCGCGCCGCCGATAGGGGCGTCAAGATCGCCTTCGAAAACTGCGCCATGGACGGCAACTGGCAGACCGGCGACTGGAACATCGCCCACAATCCCGATGCCTGGGAACTCATCTTCAACGAGACGCCGGACGACCATGTCGGGCTTGAATGGGAACCCTGTCATCAGATGGTCTACCTGATCGAGCCGATCCCGCAGATCCGCAAGTGGGCGTCGAAGATCTTCCACGTCCACGGCAAGGACGCGACGATCCGCTGGGATGTCATCCGCGAGCACGGCATCTTCGGCAAGGAGAAATTCGTCTTCATGCGCACGCCGGGCTTCGGCGACACCAACTGGACGGACGTGGTTTCCGAACTGCGGCTCGCCGGCTGGTCGGGGGCAATCGACATCGAGGGCTGGCACGATCCGGTCTATCGCGAGGCGCTCGAGATGACCGGCCAGGTCCATGCACTCAATTACCTGAAGACCTGCCGAGGCGGCGATTTCGTCTCCGACCCGGCATGAGACAAGCATGCCGCCCCGCATGGAGGATGAGGGGCGGACTGGATAACCAAGGGAGGAGATCATGGGTATCCGCAGATATGCAATGCTCGCCGCAGTCGCATTGGCTTCCGTGTCGGTGTCGGGCCCGCCCGCTTCGGCGGAAGACGTCACGATCAGCGTCTGGTCGCTCGACCGAGACATCCAGCCGGCGCCGAACCTCATCAAGGACTTCAACGCGCTCAACACCGGCATCAAGGTCGAGTACCGTCAGATCCAGTTCGACGACGTGGTGAGTGAGGCGATGCGCGCCTTTTCGACGGGCCAGGCACCCGACATCATCGCTGTCGACAATCCGGAGCACGCCCTCTTCGCCTCGCGCGGCGCCTTTCTCGACCTGACCGACTTGATCGCAAAGTCGGAGGTGGTGAAGGTCGAGAACTACTTCCCCGGGCCGCTCGCCTCGACCATGTGGGATGGCAAGAACTACGGCATTCCCAAAGCCACCAACACGATTGCGCTTTACTACAACAAGGACATGTTCCGGGCGAAGGGCCTCGATCCCGACAAGCCGCCGCAGACATGGGACGAGCTCGTCGAAGCCGCCCGCAAGCTCACCGATCCCTCAGCAAACGTCTACGGCCTCGCCTTCTCGGCAAAGGCCAACGAGGAGGGCACCTTCCAGTTCCTGCCCTGGGCGCAGATGGCAGGCGCCAGCTACGAGAACATCAATGCCGACGGCGCCGTGAAGGCGCTGGACACATGGAAACTGATCATCGACGAAAAGCTCGCCTCGCCGGACACGCTGACGCGCGGACAATGGGATTCGACCGGCACCTTCAACTCCGGCAATGCCGCCATGGCGATCTCCGGTCCCTGGGAACTCGACCGCATGATCGCGGAAGCGAAATTCGACTGGGGCGTCGCCTTGCTGCCGGTCCCGCAAGAAGGCGCCGAGCGCTCGTCCGCCATGGGCGACTTCAACTGGGCGATCTTTGCCAGCACGCAGCACCCGCAGGAAGCCTTCAAGGTGCTCGAATACTTCGTCTCGCAGGATAACCGGATGTTCAAGGACTTCGGCCAGTTGCCCGCACGCTCGGACATCGCGATCCCCGAGACCGGCGAGCCGAAGAAAGATGCTGCCCTCAAGGTCTTCGTCGAGCAGCTCAAATAA
>DATGWU010000583.1:0-6248 GCA_035299345.1 Rhizobium sp. | reverse complement strand
GCCTGCGAACACTCCCGGTGCGCAGTCTTCCAATCCTTCCGCAGAGCCGCCGCCGAGTCTTCCCTCCGTATTCCGCGGCACGAAGTAATCCCCGCCACTCCTTCCGATTCCGCAAAGGCTGACCAATGAAGCTCATCATTAACAATGAAATCGTTCTGCAGGCTGCGGCGGTCGCGTACGAGCGCACGACCGGCTTTGGCGGCGATGCGAGCCCTCTGGGGCTTGCGCGCGAGATGCTGAAGGCCACGGAAGAGCTCGCTGAGGCGCAGCGCGTTGCAACGCGCCTGCAGCGCCTTGGCCGCATTCCGACCGTGATGCGCCCGACTACGGTCGCCGGCGGAAACGCCGCGGCGGTTGCTGCCTGGCAGAACGTCGAAATCGGAAAGCATGGGGCGCAGTGCGCCGCGCAGCTGCGGAAGAACGTCGCGCTGATTCAGGTGACTTCGGGCGTCATGACGACAATCGGCACTTCGATCCTCTCCGGCGGCGCCACGCTTCCCATGGCGGCGGCGGCGTTCCTGCCGATCGCGACGGAGATCCTCTTCCACGTCAACAATCCCTCGGCCGAGATTCGGCCGATTCCGACGCCGCTCTTCCCTCCCGCCGGCAAGCCCGCTGAGGGCGGAAAGCCGGCTGGCAACACGATAACCCCTATCGGTGGGCAGGACCCGGGGAACGCGGGCGCAGGCGGTACCACTGCGCCCGCGGGAACCGGCACCGGTCATCACTCCGGGAATGCCGGCCATCAGGGCAGCCACGGGCACGGCGGGCACGATGCCGGCCACGGGCACGCGCCCAATCACGGCCATCAGGGCGGCGGGCACGACCCGCACGCCGGGGGCCACGGCAACACGCACGACGACGGCACGGGGGATGGCCACGATCACGGCGGCCATCATCACACCGGCACCGCGCATGCCGCATCGGTGAACGATCCGGCGGCCGCCGGCGTCACGGCACCGGGCGCGGCTCCTTCCACTCAGGCCAAACCAGCTGACGCTGACGGCACATCCAAGAATCGCCGGAGGAACAACGGCTGATGAACCCGACTCTCCTTGCCATCACCATCGCGCTCTTTGTGTGGGCGCTGATGGAATACGTAATCGGCCGCCTTCCGGCCGTGAAGCCCGAGCACAAGCCGCGGATCATCCTCGGCCTGGCGGCGTTCGCCGCGATCATCGTCGGCTGGTTCCTTGGCTACGGCCAGGAAGCCGCCGGCGCTCTGTTCATGGCGATCCTCGCTTCGATCGGCGTCGACGCGAACATCAAGCGGACGCCGGTCCTCGAACTGCTGAAGGCGAAGCCCGCGCTTCCGCCTCTGCCGAACGACGACAAGTAAGCCTGACCGCGAACTGACCTCCGAAACGAGCAACCATGCCGCTGCTATCGCTCCTTGCCACAAGTGACCCGATGACGTTTTGGGATGCTCTGAAGCTCCTGATCGGCGCCGGCGTCACGGTCTGCCTCTCCGTCATGGGCTGGTTCCTTCGGCGCCTGATGGACGACTTCAACAAGATGCAGGAGAAGATCGAACGGCACGCCCTTGAGATTCCCGAAACGCGGAGCCTCGCGGAGGGAGCGAAGCAGCAGGTTGCTGCAATGACCAAGCACGTGGAGGGGCAGATCGCCAGCGTCGAGGCTTCCATCAAGGAGGACCTCGAACGCATCAACAGGCGGCAGGACCGGCAGGAGGAACGCACGGAGCAGCTGCAACAGCACACGGCCGGCATCCTCGCCAACGTCGAGACCCTCGTTCAGGGGAACAAACGGATCGAGCATCTTCTGATGAGTCAGGCGGCTCAGATCGGCCTGATTCAGGGCCAGCTTGCCGCGACGCCAAAGGGCGGGAACCATGTCTAATCGCGACTCTGCACGACAGATGGAGATTGAGACGACACGCCTTCTGCGCGGCGCGATGCTCGTTGCCATCTATCAGCAGTTTCCCAAGCCCTCCTTTCAGAGCATGCTCAACTGGCTGGTGAAGGACTTCGGCCTGAAGCAGCGGGAGTTCGAGCAGGAAATTGCCTACCTCCGCATCCGCGGATGGATCACGACGGACGAGGTCAGGATCATCGGCCGTGACGACGTGCGCATCGAACTGACGGCCAAGGGTGTCGACGTGGCCCGCGGAATCGATCCTGAGAACCCGGTTCTGGTGGACTGACCATGTCCGACTGGCACCGCACGCGATCGAAGATTCAGGAGCTCGGCGTGGAATCGCTCGTCGATGAGCTCCTCGCGCGCGGCGAAACCTACGAGTCGATCGCGGAACTCGTGAAGCAGCGGACGGGCGCAGAGATCGGCAAGTCCTCGATCGCTCGGCGCAACGACAGCATCCGAAGGAAGCTGGCCGTTATGGAGCGCACGCGCGAGGCAGCCCGGGCGATCTGCCAGGCGGTCACCGAAAGCACTGGCAAAGAGCCGGACACGAAGATGTCCGAGGCGCTCCTCGGCATCATGCAGCATACGATCATCGACAAGCTGAGCGGAGAAGAACTGAGCACGAAGGACGCGGTCGGCCTCGTGCTGGCCGGCAGCCAGGCGGTGAAGTCCGCTTCGCACCTTGAGAAGCTCAAGGCGACCGAGCGCATGCGCTATCAGCGCGCGTTCGACGATGTCTCCTCGCAGCTGCGCTCCCTGCTTGAAAAGTCCGGCCTGTGGGCTGGCGTGGAAGAGGTCCTCGCCAAGGCCCGCCTGCAGATCGTGACGGAGTAACCCAATGGCGACCGTCAAACTCGACATCAGTGATCTCCCGGCAGCGATCCTCGCGGACGTCGATCGCCTGCGCGATGGGGTGATCGGCGCGGTGCGCCAGGCTGCGAAGCGCGCCCATGCGCACCTGGTCACCGAAAGCCACGAGCAGATCGAAGACACGACCGGCGACTTCGCCAATTCGTGGCAGGTCGAGGAAACGCCGACAGGCGCGATTGTGTACAACAGCGCACCGCACGCGCTCATCGTCGAGGAAGGATCCCGGCCCCACCACCCGCGCGTGGAGCCGATCCTCCGCTGGCTCGCACGCAAGGGAGCAAAGAGCGTCAGCGTTCCGGGCACGCTGACCTCTCCGACAAGTACTGTAAAGTCCGGGCCCTGGCAGGCCGGCCCGCTTCGCCGCAGGCTCTCCTGGAGCGGGCGCTGGGATCTGAGCGACCAGGGCGTCTTTCAGGGACAGTCGGCGCATGCGCAGCTGCTCGAAGCTCTGCGCCAGCACGCAGTCGCGATCGCGCGCAAGATCGGCCGTAACGGGACGAAGCCAAAGCGCATCCTCTTCATGAGCCTGCCGCGCTTCCGCCAGATGCTCGAAGAGGAAGTCAAGGCGGTGGCCATCTGATGAATAACTGGGGCTGGCAGGAACTCATTCAGGGAGCACTCGTCGCGTTCTTCGCGCAGGGGCTTGGCGATCAGGCGGCCGTCAAGGCCGGCTGGGTCGGCAACGCACCGTTCGAGGGGACGAAGGAAAAGGCCGTGCTGGCGATCGAGGCGCTGCCGGCGATGCGTGACGTCGCGCCGGCGGAGCTTCGCAGCTGGACGACGCCGCCTACCAACGATCCGACGCCGGAGACCGAAGCGATCGCTGACTACGGAGACCAGATCGTTCCCGTCGTCATGAACCTTTACGTGATTGCCGACACGGACGGGAAGACGAAGCGCGCCCGCATCCTGAAGGAGATCGAGGATCTCTGGCCGGTGGCCGAAGGGCGCGCGCCGATCGTCAACCTGACGCTGAGCAACGCGGAAGCAACCCGCGCGCACGTGTCCCTCGAATCGGTCGAGATGATGGACGATCCCGAAGGTCTTGCGGCGAACGAGTGGCGAGCTCTCATCCGCCTCGAAGTTCGGCACGCGCTCGAACGCAAGCTCACGCTTCCCTACTGCAGAACCATTCAACTCGGCGCCGAGGCGGACAGCCTTCAGCCCGTCGACACCATTTCCTGACGCGAGGACAAGCCCGTGGAAGTTCGCAAAATCAGCAACCTGATCGAAGCCCAGCAGCTGGACGGGGTTTACGTCTTCGAGGTCGATCCGCCCGGCTACGTCGGCTCGGTCGGCACCGGCATCGTCGGCATGGTCGGCCTGTTCGAGATGGGACCGGTCGACGAGGTCGTTTCGATCGGCAGCCCCGCGGAAGCGCGGCGCATCTTCGGCGGCTACGGCGTCGCAACCGCTGGTCAGGAATCCTCCTTCCGCGGCTACTCGGGCCACATTGCCCTCACGGGCAAGTACTGGCCCGGCCTGCGCGTCGTCCGCGCCGGCAACGGAACCATGGCGAAGGCTGACGCAACGATCGATCTCGTCACGCATGACACGGACCCTGTCGTTCAGGGGCGCGCGCTGACCGTGACGGCGAAGTGGAAAGGCCGCTATGGCAACCGGATCATCGTCACGATCGACGAGGCCAGCAATTCGTCGCTGACGAACGGCTTCCGCCTGAACATCCGCCTCGATGACCGTTCGGAATCGATCGACAACCTGCATGCCGCGATGACGGTCCTCGAACTGGCGGAGATCTCGAAGGGCCTGCAACTGGTGGACCTCGCGATCGCCAACGCCAACGATGCGGCGCAGGAGGAATGGCCGCTCACGGTCACGCTGGCCGATGGCAGTGACGGCGCCGCGGCTCTGCAGAACTGGACTGACGGCATCGACAAGATCCTCGCGCGCCGCGAAGTGAGCATCATCTTCGCCGCGGAGCCAGACGGCGCCACGGTGACCTTTGCTGCGCTCAATGCCTACATCAAAGGCAAGGTGGCCCCGGCAACGGGCACGCGGCCGTTCGTTCACGCGGTGCTTTCCGGTCCTGCCGGCGACACGATCGACGAAGCCGCGACGGCGGCCTCGGGCCTGCGCAGCGACCAGCTGATCTACACGTACCCGTGGCGGAAGCAGGTCTTTGCCGGCGCCTCACCCGCGCATCCGGGCGGCATCCTTACGGTTCCCTCGAACAGCGTCGTTGCTTCTGCGCTGGCGAACATCGACGTGATCTACGATCCCGCCAGCCGCGAAGGAACGCGCTACATCGACGCCGCGACGGTCGGCCTCGAATTCGACGACCTTGACCGGGACGACTATGTGACGGCCAAGGAGCAGGGCGTTTGCGCCCTGGAATTCGACCCCGACATCGGTCACCGCGTCGTGAGCGGGATCACGACGAGCCTCGTGCCCGGCCGCGAGCAGATCCACGTCTCCCGCACGGCCGACTTCCTCAATGCCTCGATCGCGCGGTTCCTCAAGTTCTACCAGAACCAGCCGATGACGGACGACTGGAAGGATCAGGTCAACGGCGCGATCGCCGCCTTCCTGGAGCAGCAGAAGCGGCCGCTCGGTCCCGTCCCGAACCGCCTCGTCGACTACGTCGTCGACACCGTGACGGTGAACGACTCCACGACCGAGGCCGCCGGCATCTACAACATCCTGATCAAGTGCCGCACGGTCGCGAGCGCGCGCTACATCGTTCTCCTCAGCCAGATCGGGACGAACGTTGAGGTGCGCCGCGAGCCGGACCAGTTCGCCGCCTGATCCCTTCATCCCATTCCCGCTAAGCGAGGCAAACCATGGCATCACAGATTCAGGGCCGCGACACCACAATCCGCGTATTCAACAACGGCGCCCTCATCCGCGGCCTGCCGGTGAAAAAGGGCGACTGGGAAGCCGATCAGGAGATCCGCAAGCGCGACCTCCTCGGCGAGAAGCGCGATCAGAAGCAGCTTCTCATTCATGGCTACAAGGGGACGTTCGAGACGGACGTCGACAGTCCTCTTCATCACGACCTCGTGAAGTTCATTAACGAGAACGACAAGTCCGCCGGCGGCTCGAACACGTACGAGTTCGCTATTCAGATGCGCGAAGTGTATAAGGACGGCTCCTCAAAGAGCTTCCGCTTTCTTCGCGTCACGATCAAGATTCCCAAGAGCAATACCGCAGGGCGTAAGGAAGACCTCGCCATCATGTGGGAATGGGAAGCCGAAGACATTCTTTACCTGAACTGATGATCTGAACCCTCGACTGCTTTGGAGGAAAGCATGAATCGGAAAGCAGGAGTTCTCACTCTGCCGTCAGGAAGGAAGCTCAGGATTGCTGAGCTTCTTGTGGCTCAGGACGAAAGCGTTTCGTCCGAATTCAACGGCGCAGAAGTACAAAGCGGGAAGCGGCACGGCGAGTACAACCGCGCGCTGATGGCCGCTTCCATCATCGAAGTCGATGGGAAGCGCATTGATGCTTCCACGTTCGACCCGCGAAAGGTTCTGATC
>DATGWU010000582.1:0-1688 GCA_035299345.1 Rhizobium sp. | reverse complement strand
GATGGTCCCCCGCCTCCAAGACAGGAGCCAAACAGATGTCCCGCAAAGATGCTTACGCTTTCGCCGCCTCCCTTGCCGCCACGCTCATGGTCTCGATCGTCGTCTTCCAGGCAGGCGATGGTACCTTCGGCGCCGTCCCCGCTGATGAAATCGACGGCGACGAGGTTCAAGTGATCGCTGAGGTCGACCCGTGGGCATAAGGCCCACGGTTTGTCCCGAGAGCTCGGCATCGGGGCAGGGTCCCCGATCCGGTCCGTTCGGCTTTCAGACCTCTCGGTGGCCCGGAAATCTGAACCGACGCGGAGGTCGGCACGACTGCCCAGGGAGCCGAACGCCCGGTGTCGAGTTTACGGTCCGCCCGAAACGTCGAGGAAGAGTTTCACCAGGGCGACGTTGATGAAGTAGTTGTGCTTTCCAGAGCGATGCTTTTCGACAAAGCCCTGCTCAGCCAAAGTATCGAGATACTTCGCGGCCGTCTGCCGACTGACATCCAGATCGTTCTGCAGATATTCGATCCGGGTGTAGGGATGGCGAAACAAGTTGTTCAGAAGTTCCTGGCTGTAAATCTTCGGCAAGTCTTCACGTAGCCGATGCTTCACGTCCGCCATTTGCTGTCGGATGCCTGTGACGATCTCGACTGTTGTGGCAGAAGTCTCTGCAACGGCCTCCAGCATGTAGATGACCCAGGGTTCCCAATCGCCCGTGTCGCGCACCGCCTGAAGGTGCCTGTAGTAGTCCGCTTTGTTACGGGTGATGAACCGCGACAGGTAGAGCACCGGGATGTCGAGCAACCCCGTTCTGGTCAGATAAAGTACGTTGAGGATGCGCCCGATACGTCCGTTGCCATCCGGAAACGGGTGGATGCTTTCGAACTGATGATGGATCAAAGCCATCTTGATGAGCGGATCGAGATCGCTGAGTTCATCGTCGTTGATGAACCGTTCGAGCGCCGTCATGTGGCGGACAATTTCGTGCGCATCCTGGGGGGGGACGAAGACGATCTCCCCTGTTTGCTCGTTCTTGAGGGCAGTACCCGGTGTCACTCGAAATCCATCGCTGCGGCCCTTCAGCAAGCGGAACATGTCGATGAGCGCCGAATTCGGGATCAGGCCGCCGGTTTCGCCCAAGCGTGCGTATCCGAGCCGCAGAGCGTCGCGATACAGCGCTACTTCTTTGGCCGCCGGGGACTGCGGATCGTCAGGGAAAACATCCGCCTGAAACAGTTCATCCTGCGTTGTGACGATGTTTTCGACTTCCGACGAAGCTTTGGCTTCCTGAAGAGCCAGCGTGTCGATCAGGATGCCTTGGTTCGGAATGGTCTTGGCCTGACCCTTCAGATCCGCAAGCGCGCGGCTGGCGCGAGCGAGCGCCTTCAGGACCGGAACGGTTTCGATCTCGGCCGGGGGTGGCAGGGCGGGAATGGCATAGGTCGGCTTTAACATGTGCTCCGCGTCGTGTTAAGAAATCGTCGTTTTTCTAACATGATCGAACAGTCGTGTCAGCAAAAACCGGTTTCCTTAACTTGGGCCATGCTTCGCCCGGGCGGGGTCACCCAACTCCGTCAGACCGCCAGAGCGCTCGGGTCCTTGCCGGCGTTGATGTGGTCTGCGAACCACTGCGGTTTCCGGCCCCGGCCCGACCAGGTGAGGGCCGCGTTCTCAGGGTGCCGGTACTTCGCCACGGCTGGC
>DATGWU010000581.1:0-2705 GCA_035299345.1 Rhizobium sp. | reverse complement strand
GTTCCAGATGAGGGTGGCTGCACGGCCGATCCAGGCATTGACCGATTCGACCGATTTCGGCCCGACGTCGAGGACCATGGCATCGGCGGGGATCGCGTTGATGTCGACCGTCTCGTTGTCGGCACCGGCCTTGAACTCGCGGGCGACCACGCCGTCCGAGGGAAGGACGATCGCGCAGCCGGCGGTCGCGGCTTCCAGCATGATCTGCTTTGCGGTGTCGGCGAGGTCGTGCTCGCAGAGCGACTTGCCGACATTGGTGCCGTTCGCGGCGAGGAAGGTGTTGGCCATGCCGCCGCCGATGACGAGCGCGTCGACCTTCTTTACCAGGTTCATCAGGAGGTCGATCTTGCTCGAGACCTTGGCGCCGCCGACAATCGCCACCACCGGACGGGCAGGGTTGCCGAGACCCTTTTCGAGCGCTTCGAGCTCGGCCTGCATGGTGCGGCCGGCATAGGCGGGCAGATGGTGGGCGAGGCCCTCCGTCGAGGCATGGGCGCGATGGGCGGCGGAGAAGGCGTCGTTGACGTAGATGTCGCCGTTCTTCGCGAGCTCGGCCACGAATTCCGGCGTGTTCTTTTCCTCGCCCTTGTGGAAGCGGGTGTTTTCGAGGAGCAGGATGTCACCGTTGTTCATCTTTGCGATGGCGTCGGCCGCCAGTGCGCCGATGCAGTCGGAGGCGAAGGCGACGCGCTGGTCCAGCACTTCCTCGACCGCCGGTGCGATCAGCGAGAGCGACATGTCGGCGACCGGTTCGCCCTTCGGCCGGCCGAAATGGGCGAGCAGGATGACCTTCGCACCCTTCTGCGAAAGCTCGCGAATGGTGGGCGCCACGCGCTCGATGCGGGTGGTGTCGCTGACCTTGCCGTCCGTCACCGGAACGTTGAGGTCCACACGGACCAGTACGCGCTTGCCGGCGATGTCGGTCAGATCGTCGAGTGTCTTGAAAGCCGCCATGGTGATACCCGTCCCTCCAGTCTCTTTGGGTTCCAAACGTGAGGGCCGGACATTACTACGCCTGCCCCATGGCGCAAGGCGAGGGCAGGGTAAAATTCACTCGGCCGCCTTGCGGACCTTGCGCAGATAGTCGCGCAGTGCGTGGGCAATCTCCCGAAGATTGAGGAAGATCGGCAGCTTGGTGGCCGGCGCCACCGGTTCGAGCGACACGCCGACCGAGGCAATATGTCCCGTCTCGTCGATGTCGCGGACGATGAGGACGATCGTGCCGAGGCGGACGCGATCGGCATAGTCCGCCCTTCCGCCGAGACGCTGCTCGATCAGTTCGGCGACGGTGATCGCGCGCTCCGCCTCGTTCACAAGCAATGGTCCATAGGCCTGGTCGAGATTGTCGACGCGGGTCGCAGGGGCGATCGCGAACATGCCGAAGAACTCGCTGTCGTTCTCGTCCACGGGCGCCTTGCTGGCGAAGAGGCGGTCGAGCAGCCGGGAATAGCCGGGTGCGATGAAGAGATAGACCTGGTCGTTCTCCTTGAGCCGGCCGGCATACTGGTAGCGCATCGACTTGCCGTCACGAATGACGAGCGAGGGCATCGCCCAGCGGGGGATGCGCTCGCCGCGCAGCACGGGGCTGTCGGCGACGACGCGGTAGGCGAGCAGTTCGTGGTGGGCCGCGCCCGGCAGGTCGAGCTCCAGCTTGTCGATCGCGCCGATTCGCGGAGGGATGATAAGGCCGAGCTTGCGGGCGACCGGCTTGATCGTCCAGCCCTGCAGCAGCAGCGAGATCATGACGACGATGAAGGCGGTGTTGAAATAAACCTGCCCGTCGTCCAGGTTGCCGAGGATCGGCAGGATGGCGAGCAGGATCGATACGGCACCGCGAAGGCCGACCCAGGCGATGAAGCCGGTCTCGCGCTGGGTGTAGTCGAACGGCAGCAGGCAGAGCCAGACGGCGAGCGGACGGGCGATGAACACCAGGAACAGGCCGAGGATGACGGCCGGCAGCAGGATTTGCGGAAACTGCGAGGGGGTAGCGAGCAAGCCGAGCACGAGGAACATGACGATCTGTGCGAGCCAGGTCATGCCGTCCTGGAAACGGGTGATCGCGCCGCGGGCGGGAATTTTCCGGCTGCCGGCGTAAATGCCGGCAACGTAGACCGCGAGAAAGCCGCTGCCGCCGACGGCTCCGGTGTAGGAAAAGACGAGGAGCGCCATCGTCAGCATGAATATCGGCGCAAGGCCCCGCTCCACCGATATCCGTTTGAGGACGAAGACGATGACCGCGCCGCCGATCAGCCCGAGGGCGAGGCCGAGCCCCATCTGCTCGACGAAAAGGCGCAGGAGCGCCATGTCGAAACCGGAATAGCCCTTGCCGTTCGAGAGAAGCTGCACGAGCGCCATGGTCAGGAAGATCGCCATGGGATCGTTGGTGCCGGACTCGACCTCGAGCGTCGAGCGCACGCGGTCGCGAATGTTGATGCCGCCGATGCGCAGCAGGAAGAAGACCGCCGCGGCGTCGGTGGAGGCGACGATCGAGCCGAGGAGAGCGCCTTCGAGGAAAGAGAAGTCGAGCAGCAGGTGCGCAAGCGCGCCGAAGAGGCAGGCGGTGATCAGGACGCCGATCGTCGAGAGCATCAACGCCGGGGTCGCCGACAATTTGAACGACTGCAACGACGTGCCGTAGCCGGAATCGAACAGGATGATCGCGAGCGCCACGGAACCGAGCGCGTAGGCGAGTGAATTGTTGGAGA
>DATGWU010000580.1:0-3673 GCA_035299345.1 Rhizobium sp. | reverse complement strand
GGCAGGCCGCCCTCCTCGATCAGCCGGCGGATCTCCGTATAGAGCGCCTGCGGTCGCGCGCCCTTCTCCGGCAACACCGGCATGAGGATCGACCAGTCCGGCGGATTGGTTTGCAAATTTTTCATGAAGGTGGATCTGTTTCGGACCAATGTCGTCGGTTAGCTGTGGCTCGAAACTGCCAAGGACGCAAGCGAGAATCCGCAATGAACGACCAGCCGAGACAAACCGCCTTCCCCGTCAGCCCGAAAAACCGCATCAGGCGCCTGCACGAGCGCGGCAGCTACGACCGCGCGGTGATCTATCCGATCCTCGACGCCGCCTTCCTCTGCCACGTCGCCTACGTGATCGACGGCCAGCCCTTCTGCACGCCGACCATCCACTGGCGCGAGGGCGACCGCCTCTACTGGCACGGCTCGTCGGCGAGCCGCATGCTGCGGCAATTGAAGACCGGCACGCCCGTCTGCCTCACCGTCAGCCATCTCGACGGCCTCGTGCTCGCCCGCTCCGGCTTCAACCATTCCGCCAACTACCGCTCCGCCATGTGCTTCGGCACGGCGCACATCGTCGACGAACCGGAAGAAAAGGCGCGCGCCCTGAAGGCGATCGTCGACCGCTTCTATCCTGGACGTACCGCCGAGCTACGGCCCGACGACGCGCAGGAACTGAAGGCGACCATGGTCATCGGCATGGAGATCGAGGAAGCCTCGGCGAAGGCGCGCGCCAAGGGCGTGGGCGACGACGAGGCCGATTATGGCCTTCCCGCCTGGGCCGGTGTCATCCCGGTCCAGACGGTGATCGGTGCGCCGGAAATCTCGCCGCATGTGCCTGAGGGCGTCGCCTTTCCCGCCCACCTCGCGCATTTCCGCGAGGGCCGCAGGCTGGACGACGTTCTCATCGAGAGCCAGTCGCTCTATGAGCGCGCGGCCGACGAAGTTTGATGTGTCAGGCGGCCATCCCGATCATCTCGGAATAGGCATAGCGGATGCTGTCGGCCACCGCGTCGATCGTCTCCGACGTTTCCGGTCCCCTGAGCAGGCGCACCTCGAAGCTGCCGAGATCGGGAAGCCCGTGCTTGGAGCCGAGCGCCACCATGTCGGCGGTGAGATAGCTGCGCGGCAGCGGTGCGACGGCGAGGTCCGCGATCACGGCGGCGCGCTGCGCCATGCTGTGGGCGGAGAGATAGGCGATCCTGTAGGAGCGCTTGTCGCGGTCGAGCCTGGAGAGCGCGTCCGCCCGCCAGCAGCAGCCATCCTCCCAGATCGACACCGGCAGCGGATCGCGCAGGTGCGCCGTGCCGCATTTCGCGGCGGCCCAGACCAGTTGCTCCTTGTGCACCACTTCGCCCTCGATCGAGATCGTGCCGGGTGCAGAGTTGACGAGCGTCAGGTCGAGCCGCTGTTCGGCAAGCCGCCGGCGAAGCGCCCCGCTGCTGTCGACGGTCAGGTCGACCATGATCAGCGGATAGACTTCGGCGAAGCGCTTGAGGATCGTCGGCATGAACCGCTCGCCGATGTCGTCCGGCGCGCCGAGGCGGACCACGCCCTTCATCTCGGGCATGCGGAAGCGACCGACCGCCTCGTTGGAGAGCGCCAGCATCCGCCGGGCATAGGGCAGCAGCGTCTCGCCGCTCTCCGTCAGCGTCACCGAACGCGCGTCGCGCAGGAAGAGCGTCGTGTCGAGCTGTTCCTCAAGCTTCTTGATCTGCATGGAAACCGCAGACGGCGTCCGGAAGACGGCGTCCGCCGCGGTGGTGAAGCTGCCGGTCTCGGCGATGGCGACGAAGGTCCTGAGCACATCGTTGTCGAGCAGTGGCAGGGGCTGGCGCATTGTCAGAGTCATCTTCGGCTCCGTCGGTTGGATCAATCAATTAATTTGAACGTTAGCAACATATCATTTCGTTTGATTGAATGTCAATCGCGGATCATTCTTTCCTCATACAGTCATCGCTGAAGGAGGAAGTCATGCGGTTCACATCGCTCTCGCAGAAAATCCCGGATCTCGGCGTCACCCGCGCCTTGAAAAGGATCGCCGCCCGCAACGCGCGCCGGCGCAGCATCCGTCAGATGGAAGCCCTGTCGCTCGCCCTGCAGAGGGATGTCGGCTGGCCTGAGATCGCCCGTCGGATGGAATCTTACGACCAGGGAACGCATCACTGGATGTGATTTCAGACATCAGGAACATTCGTTTGATTGATGAATGAACGAGGCGCATACCGGTAACGTCTGCAGCGCAGGCGTTGCAGAAACGAGGAGATCACCATGATACTGGCAAGCTTCGGTACCACCTTCACCGGCAGCCGGACATTCCGGCGGCCTCTCCCCCTGGCCGCACTCACGGCCCCTCTCGCCTCCGCCGCGACGCAGCTGCGCCGCTGGCACGACCGCCGCCGCACGGAACGCGCGCTGGAGGGCATGCCGCTCGACCTGCGCAAGGACATCGGCTGGCCTTCCGCCGCCCCGCCGGAGCGCCGTGCACGGTCGACACGTTCACGCGCCTGATTGCGACATGGCGGCGGCCCGTCCGCCGCCGCCTCCCGCCGGAGGGCGCGCGCGCGCATCCCGGAGATGTGTGTGCAATGCCCTGCAATTACCGGGATATCTGTCCGTCGCCCGGTTTGCCGGCGGAACGGGACTGAGGACGACCATCCCAAATCAGGAAATGTCGCTATTTTACACCTCCCGGACCGCTGATGTCGCTTTTCTTTATGCTCATGTCGCGTTAAGGATATCGAGGTGACCGTTTCCCAGCGAGGAATATGGTATCGCCGCCTGATCCGGATTGCCGCCATGAGCAAAAGCCCACTCAAGAAACGTTCTCTCGTCTTCTTCCTCGTGCCGCAGTTCACGCTGCTGCCGTTTGCCGGCGCCGTCGAGACGCTGCGCATCGCCAACCGCATGCTCGGCTATGACGCCTACGAGTGGCGCATCGCTTCGGCCGACGGCCAGCGGGTGCTCTCCTCGAGCGGTATCGGCATCGAGGTCAACACCGCGCTCGCCGACGAGCGCCGTTTCCTCTCCGGCGAGAGCCGGCCGAGCATGGTGCTCGTCTGTTCGGGCATCGATGTCGAGACCTTCTCCAACAAGTCGGTCAATGCCTGGCTGCGCGAGGCCTACAACCGCGGCGCCGCCGTCGGCAGCCTCTGTACCGGCGCCCACGTGCTGGCCCAGGCCGGCCTCCTCAACGGCAAGCGCTGCGCCATCCACTGGGAGAATCTGCCCGGCTTCTCCGAAAGCTTCCCGCAGGCCGAGGTCTATGCCGATCTCTACGAGGTCGACGGCAATCTCTACACCTGCGCCGGCGGCACCGCCTCGCTCGACATGATGCTGAACCTCATCGGCCAGGATTTCGGCGAAGGCCTCGTCAACCGCGTCTGCGAGCAGCACCTGACCGACCGCGTGCGCAGCGCCAACGACCGCCAGCGCCTGCCGCTCCGCGCTCGCCTCGGCGTGCAGAACGGCAAGGTCCTCTCGATCATCGAGCTCATGGAGAGCAATCTTTCCGAGCCGCTGTCGCTTCTGGAGATCGCCGACCACGCCGGCCTGTCGCGCCGCCAGATCGAGCGCCTCTTCCGCCAGGAAATGGGCCGCTCGCCCGCCCGCTACTATCTCGAAATCCGCCTCGACCGCGCCCGCCATCTCCTGGTGCAGTCGTCGATGCCGGTGGTCGAGGTGGC
>DATGWU010000579.1:0-1676 GCA_035299345.1 Rhizobium sp. | reverse complement strand
GCTCCAACCCGTCTTCAACGCGATCGACAGATCGCGGAGCCGTTTGGACAGCCCCTCCGGCACGGGCTGCGTCTCATGATGATAGCTGTGGGCGGTGAGAGCCTGCCCCGGTTTGATGCCGGCCACCTCCGACATATCCCTCAGGGCGCCGGTCCAGAAGGTGCGATCCTCGGCATATTGCGGCGAGCGCCCATAAAGCCGGTCCTGCTCCAGCGCGATATCGAGAGGAGAAAGCGCTGGACCTGCGTCCGCCGCGCCGCGGTTGTAAAGCTCGGCCACCCGCGAGAGGACGAGATGGGTTGCAAAGCCATCGGCGATCACATGGTGAAGCCGCGCATACCACCAGAAGCGATTGGCGCCGAGGCGGTAGAGCCGGCAGAAGGCCGGGCTCTGCCGGGCGAGATCGAGCGGCGTTTCCATGTCGCGCCGGATGTCGCTGCGGGCGACGGTAGCGGGATCGGCCTCTTGCGAGAGGTCGACGATCGAAAGCGGCGGCTCCGCGCCGGGCTCGACGAGCTGCCGGTTGTCATCGAGGATGCGTAGCGACAGGCTCCCGGCTTCCGCATGGACCTTTCCGACAGCACGGGTGAACCGCTCGACGTCGAGCACGCCGCAAATCTCCATCACCTGGCCGGTGTTGAAGACGGGATTTGCCGGGTCGAGGGCCTGGGCAAACCACAATCCGCGTTGGGCCTCGCCGAGCGGATAGACCTCCAGGGCGGCGGGGTTGTCGGAACACACGATATCGGCTGAGGATGCCATCGGTCAGGTCCTTTCCATGTCCTGCCGCCGCGCGACGATGGCCCACCAGCCGGCGAGCGTGACGTCGGCTGCGAGTTGGGAGAAGTCGAGCTTGAGGCCCCGTTGTTCCCAGGAGAGGACGAGCGCCATCGCCCTCATGGAGTCGAGCCCGAGGTCCATCAGATTGTCAGCGTCGCCGATCTCGGAAGCATCCACATGGATCATCCGGGCGATGTCCCGGCGAAGCGTCTCCATCGTGAAATCCGCCATGGCTTATGCTCCCCCCATCTCTTGAAGCGCACGGGTGAGCCCGACCGGCACGGCGAAGGTGCTCGCGGCATAGGCGAGCGCCATGTCGTGCTTCTCGCGGGAGAAATCCGCAAGGCAATCGGCGACGAGGAAGGGCTCGATGTCCTGCTGGAAGGCATCGGCAGCGGTCAGCGTGCAACCGATATGGGCGTAGACACCGCAGATGAGCAACTGGTCCCTGCCCCGATCGCGCATCAGATGGGCGAGATTGCTGTGCTGGAAGGCGCTGTAGCGGTGCTTGACCAGCACCATGTCCCCGTCCTCGGGAGCGAGGCGCGCGTCGATGTGCTGGTGCGCCGGCGCGCTCGTCATGCCGGGTCCCCAGAGATCGGCCTGAAGCCCGCGGTCGCGCCGGTCCTGATTGCCGTTCTGTGCCGTGTAGAAGACCGGAATGCCCTTGGCACGGCAGGCGCGCCCGAGAACCCGGATGTTTTCGACCACCGGCGCGATCGGTGCAGCATCGGCCGCAAAGGCGCCGATGAAGTAGTTCTGCATGTCGTGGATCAGCAAGGCGGCACGCTTCGGCTCGAGCCGCCACGGCGCGCGCGCCGCGGGAAGTTCGTCCTCCCGTGGCAAGTCGTAGGTCGCAATCTTCGGCAGGCCCATCCTACACCTCCTCTTTCTCG
>DATGWU010000578.1:0-2178 GCA_035299345.1 Rhizobium sp. | reverse complement strand
TAGTTCACCACGTCGAGCCGCGCGATCCCCTGCTGCTGCAGGAAATACACCGCGTGCGAATCCTTCTCGCCGAAGATGGCGACCAGCACATTGGCACCGGTCACTTCCTTCTTGCCCGAGGACTGCACGTGCAGGATGGCGCGCTGGATCACGCGCTGGAAGCCGAGTGTCGGCTGGGTGTCGATTTCCTCGCTGCCATCGACCACCGGCGTGTGCTCGTTGATGAAGGCCGACAGTTCCTTGCGCAGCTCATCGATGTTCACTGCGCAGGCACGGAGCACTTCCGCTGCCGAAGGATTGTCGAGCAGGGCGAGCAGCAGGTGCTCGACAGTGATGAATTCATGGCGCTTCTGTCTCGCTTCGACAAAGGCCATGTGAAGGCTGACTTCCAACTCCTGCGCGATCATTTCAATTTTCCTCCATCACGCACGCCAGCGGATGCTGATGCTGGCGCGCAAAGGTACACACCTGTTCCACTTTCGATGCTGCAACGTCCTTGGGGTAGATGCCGCATACGCCGGCCCCCTCCGTATGTACCTTGAGCATGACGCGCGTGGCCTGTTCCCGGTTCATGCCGAAAAACTTCTGAAGGACTCCAACCACGAAGTCCATCGGGGTGTAATCGTCATTCAGCACCATGACCTTGAACAGAGGTGGGGGCTTGACCCGTGTCTTTTCAAGCTCGAGGAGTGAATCGTCCTGCCTGCGTGTAACCATGGTCCCATTCTAATCACAAACATCGGGTGTGCAACACGAGAAGCTGTGTCGCTTTTCCGCTGTTTCTCGTCATTGCGCGCCACCTGTTCACGTCTTTGGACAACGCGTTCCGGCAAGCGTGCGCTGACAGCTTTCGACGCTTCGATGAACGCTGTCCAAGATGGCCGGAAAATCGTCGCAAAAGTCTGCCGTGGTGCAGCATGGAAACGTGTTGACCGCCTGCTTCATCTGGGCTAAAAGCCGTTCTGTGTTTGGTTCAAGCTCTCGAGTGGTCGCAGTCCTAGACCGTTGTCGAGTTCCGGCGCGGTCGGTAGTTCCCGGGGTCAGAACATCAGAACTTGAAGTACAAACATGTACGGGAGCTTCGGCTCATTTGAGAGGTTGAGAGGATAAGATCAATGGCAACTGGTACTGTTAAGTGGTTCAACGATTCCAAGGGTTACGGCTTCATCACGCCGGATGATGGCAGCGAAGATCTGTTCGCTCATTTCTCGGCGATCCAGATGGGTGGTTTCAAGACCCTGAAGGAAGGCCAGAAGGTGACGTTCGACGTGACCCAGGGACCCAAGGGCAAGCAGGCCGCGAACATCCAGGCTGCTTGATCCGGTCCTGAGGATTCGGAAAGCAAAAAACCCGGCGCAAGCCGGGTTTTTTGTTTCTGAAGCTGGGCGTCCTGCGACGCCCGCTGTCACCGTTACATGCGGGCGATCATGGCGCGCCCGAATTCCGAGCACGACACTTCGTTCGCACCGTCCATCAGGCGGGCAAAGTCGTAGGTGACCTGCTTATCGCCGATGGCGCGCTCCATCGACGCGATGATGAGGTCGGCCGCTTCCAGCCAGCCCATGTGACGCAGCATCATTTCGGCCGACAGGATGAGCGATCCCGGATTCACCTTGTCCAGGCCGGCGTACTTCGGTGCCGTACCGTGGGTGGCTTCGAACACTGCATAGGCGTCGGAAATGTTGGCGCCCGGGGCGATGCCGATGCCGCCGACCTGTGCCGCCAGCGCGTCAGAGATGTAGTCGCCGTTCAGGTTCAGCGTGGCGATCACGTCGTAGTCGGCCGGACGCAGCAGGATCTGCTGCAGGAAGGCGTCGGCAATCACGTCCTTGACGGTGATCTCTTTACCCGTCTTCGGGTTCTTGAACTTGCACCACGGGCCGCCGTCGATCAACTCAGCGCCAAATTCCTTTTGCGCCAGCTCGTAGCCCCAATCACGGAAGCCACCTTCGGTGAACTTCATGATGTTGCCCTTGTGCACGATGGTCACATTGGGCTTGTCGTTGTCGATGGCGTACTGGATCGCCTTGCGCACCAGGCGCTCGGTGCCTTCGCGCGACACCGGCTTGATGCCGATGCCCGAGGTGTTCGGGAAGCGGATCTTCTTGACGCCCATTTCCTCGATGAGGAACTTGATGACCTTCTGCGCCTTCTCGGTCTGCGCCTCGTACTCGATAC
>DATGWU010000577.1:0-10599 GCA_035299345.1 Rhizobium sp. | reverse complement strand
GGCATCGATCTTCAGCACCGCGAGATCGAGGCGGTCGTCCTTCAGCACCACCTTGCAGGGGAACTCACGCCCGTCGGCGAGCGCGACCTTGATCTCGTCGGCACCGCCGATCACGTGGTTGTTGGTGACGACGACGCCGTTGGGATCGACGATGACACCCGAACCGAGCGAGGTCTGTTTCTCACTGCGGTTCGGCATGCGCTGGCCGAAGAACTGTTCGAAGAACGGATCTCCGGCGAAGGGCGACATGCGCCGCTGGACCATGCGCTCCGCGTAGACGTTGACGACCGCGCCATGGGTCTCGCGCACGAGCGGCGCAAAGGAAAGCTGTATCTCGGCCTGCGAGCGCGGCAGGACCTTGGTCGCCTCTTGGGCTGAAACAGAAACCGGCGACAGCAGAGCGAGCGAAAGCACCGAAACGGCGGCGAAGCGGAGCAGGCCTTGCATGGGAGACTCCCGATAGATTTACAGAATGGCTTTTAGTGCGGAGCGAACCGGAAGGGAACGGCAAATCGCCCTCCTTCGATCCCTACAATTAGCCGGGCGCGGCACATTTCCAAGGCCGGCGACATTACAAGTCGGTCATGTTCTCCGGTCGCAGCCCGGCGTGCGATCCGCGAGCGCGGCCGATCAGCTGGCGCATAACCTTTTGATTGACTTGCGCTTTATCAATTCCGACGACAGGCGTTCAGGTGGTTGTCAGGAAGCACCTCTAGCTTTCCCGAGGAAGAGCCGATTCCGAGGGAGACAAGATGCCCGAGCAAGCGCCACCAAGGGATACCCGTATAACCGTCTGGGACCTGCCGGTCCGCGCCTATCACTGGGTGCAGTTCGTCCTCGTCGCGGTCGCCGCGATTACCGGCTTCCTTCTCGGCGGACGCTGGATCGATGTGCATGTCTGGGCGGGCGCAGCGCTCGCCGCGCTCCTCGTCATCCGTATCGTCTGGGGCTTCGCCGGCGGCACCTATGCCCGCTTCTCGACGTTCCTGCCGGCGCCAGGCACGGTGCTCTCCCATGTCCGCGAACTGAAATCGGGAACCGCCCGCCCTCATCTCGGGCACAATCCCCTCGGCGCCCTGATGATCCTCGCGCTTGTCGCCGTGATCGCCAGCCTCGTCATATCCGGCACGATCATTTTCGGGGGCGTCTTCAAGAAGGGGCCGGGGGCCGCCCTCTTCTCCTTTGCAACCGGGTTTTCGGCGCGCGAGATCCATGAGTTGCTCGCCCTCGCGCTGCTCGGCCTCGTCGGCCTGCACATCGCCGGCGCGCTCTTTGAAAGCTGGCGCACGGGCGAGAACCTGACACGGGCGATGGTGACGGGCCGCAAGCGGCTGGAGCCCGGCATGCACCAGGAAAGGGCGATCGCCGCCCGTCCGCTGGTGGCGATTGTCGTCGTGCTCGTGCTGTTCGGCGCGGCCGTACCGCTCGGGCTCTCGCTCGCGGCCATTCCCCCGTCCGGCGTGCCCGTCGCGCAACTCGATCCCGTCTACCGCCAGGAATGCACAGCCTGCCACATGGCCTATCATCCGAGCCTGCTGCCGGCCGCGAGCTGGCAGGCATTGATGGAAAACCTCGACGACCACTTCGGCGAGGATGCGAGCCTCGATCCCGAAACGGCGTCGACGATCACGGCATTCCTGACCACGAATGCCGCAGAGACGGCCGACACCAAGCCGGCCAACGCCTTCCGCCGTCTCGATCCGGCATCGCCTTACGAGCTGACGGCGGCACCGTTCTGGAAGCGCATGCACGGAGAAATTCCCGACTCCGTCTTCTCGGCAAAACCGGTGAGCAGCAAGGCGAATTGCGCCGCCTGCCATCGCGACGCCGAGAGTGGCGCCTTCTACCCCGCGAATATCAACATCCCGAAGGAGGACTTGAAATGAAGAAGTCAGCGACGCTCCTGCTGTTTGGCCTCGGCCTGCTTGCGGCCGCGCCAGCGAACGCCGACCCGGCGCGTGACACGATCCTGAAGGACTATGCGACCGCCGCAGGCGTCGCCTCCTTCTCGGCGGACGCCGGCAAGACGCTCTTTCAGGCGAACCACACCGGAGGCAAGCCGGACACGCCCTCCTGCACGACCTGTCACACCGCCGATCCGCGCCAGCCGGGCAAGTCGCGCGTCGGAAAGCCAATCGAGCCGATGGCCGTCTCGGCCAATCCGAGCCGCTTCACCGATGCTGCCAAGGTGGAAAAATGGTTCCGCCGCAACTGTACCTCAGTCCTCGGGCGCGAATGTACCGCCGAGGAAAAGGGCAATATCATTACCTATCTTTCCAGCCTCTGACCGGGAGACCTCCGATGACGACGACTTTTAAATCCGGCTTCAAACTGGCGCTTCTCGCCGCCGCCTTTTCGGGTGTCGCCCTCCTCGGCCCCGCCTTCGCCGATGACGACGACGATGGCGAAGGCGGCATCCGCGCCGTCACCAACGAGACGGTGAAGGCCGAATGTTCCGCCTGCCACATGGCCTATCCGCCCGGTCTGCTGCCGCAGCGCTCCTGGCAGGCGCTGATGGGCAACCTGTCGAACCATTTCGGCGAGGATGCAAGCCTCGACGAACCTGTCCGCAAGGAAATCGAAGACTATCTGGTCGCCAACGCAGCGGATTCAGGTGGCGGCTCGATGCGCGGCCTCAAGGCCGACCAGACACCGCTGCGGATCTCCGAACTGCCGTGGTTCACACGCGAACACGGCTCCAAGCTCATCGCCCGGGCGAAGTCGAACCCGAAAATCGGCTCAATCTCGAACTGCGCCGCCTGCCACCGCGGCGCCGAACAGGGCTATTTCGAAGACGACTGATCAGAAACCAAGAGGTGCCGCCTTTCCACGTCAGCGGCACCGAACGGCAAGGCCCGTCGGCGCGCTCCCGCCGGCGGGCCTTGTGCTTGTCCGTACCTCGCGAGATTTCAACGATCACAGCTCGTCAGAGCCGGTCGATCCGCGCGGACGCCCGTATATTTCTATCGATGCAAAATTAGGTAACGACCTAAATATCTTCTCTTCCAAGGACGTAGAGTCTGATGATGTCGGCAGCCTCTTGACCGATCGATAACTCTGCAGTTATACGTAGATTCATAACCAATGAGTTATCGATCTCAATGCTGGACGCCCACGACCTCCTTTTCCGAACACTTGCCGACCCGACGCGCAGAGCCATCTTCGAACGGCTCTGCCGCGAAGGAGACCAGACCGTCGCTGCACTGACAGCGCAAGCGGGTGTCTCGCAGCCGGCGGTGTCGAAGCATCTCGCGGTGCTGAAGCGGGCGGGCCTCGTGCATGATCGTCACGAAGGACGTCAGACCCATTACGGCGCCCGGATTGAGGCGCTGGCCCCGCTGGTCGACTGGACAAAGCAGATGTCCGGCTTCTGGCACACCCGCTTCGACGAGCTCGAAGACCTACTCAGGAGGATGGACCAATGACCACTGCCGAGACCGCAACGCGCTCCGTCGTCGTCGAGCGTGAACTTCCCTTTCCCCCGGAGAAAATCTGGCGCGCGCTGACGCAACCGCATCTCATTGCCGAATGGCTGATGAAGAACGAATTCAAGCCGGAGACCGGCCACCGCTTCAGGCTGGAAGCCGACTGGGGCTCTATCGACTGCGAGGTCCGCACGGTCGAGCCGAACCGGGCGCTTTCCTATACCTGGGACGCCTACGACCTCAGGAGCGTCGTGACCTGGACCCTCACGCCCGTGGAGAGCGGCACGCATCTGCGCATGGAGCAAACAGGCTTCAGACCCGACCAGCCGCGTTTCTACGGCGGGGCGAGAGCCGGCTGGCCGCAGTTCATCGACAAACTGGAGACTGTGCTGGCGCGGCTGGACTGACGTCAGCACGCCCGTTGAAGCAACGTTGCGAAGGAGAAAAGCATGAATTGGAATACCGGGATACGCCAGTTCCACCGCTGGACATCGATTGTCTTCACGGCGACCGTCGCCGCCAATTTCGTCACGATGTCGTTCGGCGAGCCGCCTGCCTGGGTGACCTATTCGCCCCTGCCGCCGCTCTTTCTCTTGCTGTTCAGCGGCCTCTATATGTTCGCCCTGCCCTATTTCGGCAAGGGCCGACGCGTGACGGCATAAGACAAGAAAAGCTGAGCAGGTCCTACTCGGCAGAAAAAACCGCCGGTTCCCGCCGGCGGCTCTCTCGTTCAGCTCGTAAAGGCCTGATTGCCGGGTCTTATTCCGGCAGGATGCGGACTGCACCCCTGTCGGCGGAGCTCGCGAAGGCGGCATAGGCCTTCAGCGCCGTCGTCACGTTGCGCTTGCGCGGGGTCGACGGTTTCCAGCCGGCCTTGTCCTGTTCGACACGGCGGCGGGCGAGCTCGTCAGTGCCGACCGCGAGATTGATCGTGCGGTTCGGGATGTCGATCTCGATCGTATCACCGTCGCGAACCAGGCCGATCGTACCGCCGTTTGCCGCTTCCGGCGAAACGTGACCGATCGACAGACCCGATGTGCCGCCGGAGAAGCGCCCATCGGTGATCAGCGCACATTCCTTGCCGAGACCCTTCGACTTCAGATAGCTCGTCGGATAGAGCATTTCCTGCATGCCGGGACCGCCCTTCGGGCCTTCGTAGCGGATGACGACGACATCGCCGGCGACGACCTCGTTGGAGAGGATCGCCTTCACCGCCGCGTCCTGGCTCTCATAGACCTTGGCCGGACCGGTGAACTTCAGGATCGACTCGTCGACGCCGGCCGTCTTCACGATGCAGCCATCCAGCGCAATGTTGCCCTTCAGAACGGCGAGGCCGCCGTCCTTGGAGAACGGGTGTTCGACCGAGCGGATGATGCCGTTCTCGCCGTCGGTGTCGAGCTCCTCCCATCGGGCACTCTGGGAAAAGGCCGTCTGAGTCGGGATGCCACCGGGAGCCGCCTTGAAGAATTCGCGCACCGTCTCGGAATTCGTGCGGGTGATGTCCCAGCGATCGATCGCGTCGCCGAGAGAGGCGGCATGGACGGTCGGGCTGTCGCGATTGATCAGGCCACCGCGGTCGAGCTCACCAAGGATACGCATGATGCCGCCCGCCCGGTGGACGTCTTCCATATGGACGTCGTTCTTGGCGGGCGCCACCTTGGAAAGGCACGGGACCCGGCGCGACAGGCGGTCGATGTCATCCATGGTGAAATCCACCTCCGCCTCATGGGCGGCGGCGAGGATGTGCAGCACGGTATTGGTCGAGCCGCCCATGGCGATGTCGAGCGCCATGGCGTTCTCGAAGGCGGCCTTGGAGGCAATGGTCCGCGGCAGGACGGTAGCATCTTCCTGCTCGTACCAGCGGCGGGCGAGATCGACGATTAGGTGACCAGCCTCGACGAAAAGCCGCTTGCGGTCGGCATGGGTGGCGAGCGTCGAGCCGTTGCCGGGCAGCGACAGACCGAGCGCTTCCGTCAGGCAGTTCATCGAATTGGCGGTGAACATGCCCGAGCAGGAGCCACAGGTCGGGCAGGCGGACTGTTCGATCGCCTTGACGTCCTCGTCGGATACCTTGTCATCGGCGGCGGCGACCATGGCGTCGACGAGGTCGAGCGCGTGCTTCTTGCCGTGCAGGACGACCTTGCCTGCCTCCATCGGGCCGCCGGAAACGAAGACCGTCGGGATGTTGAGGCGCAGCGACGCCATCAGCATGCCGGGGGTGATCTTGTCGCAGTTGGAGATGCAGACCATGGCGTCGGCGCAGTGGGCGTTGACCATGTATTCGACGCTGTCGGCGATCAGTTCGCGCGACGGCAGCGAATAGAGCATGCCGTCATGGCCCATGGCGATGCCGTCGTCGACGGCGATCGTATTGAATTCCTTGGCAACGCCGCCGGTCGCCTCGATCTCGCGGGCGACCAACTGGCCGAGATCCTTCAGGTGGACGTGGCCGGGGACGAACTGGGTGAACGAGTTCACCACCGCGATGATCGGTTTGCCGAAGTCGGCATCCTTCATGCCCGTCGCGCGCCAGAGACCGCGCGCGCCCGCCATGTTGCGGCCGTGGGTCGTGGTTCTTGAACGATAAGCTGGCATCGGTGGTTCCTCGGATCTGTCCTGGTTGTTTTTCCGGGCGCGCGCGGCAACCAAATGCCGATCTCATGCGCATACCTATGGATTTCCCCTGTCCTAGTGCAATCGGGGGAAAGTGTCACTATCAGCATACCGCAAAACGGTACGCCTGGCACGACTGGCCGGTTTCCTCACGAAATCGTGGCTCGACGTTTCTTTTCACGCGGCTGAAACTCTGGTCCAATTTCCTGCGTATACTCTTCAGGAACGCAACAGCTACGAGAGAGCAGAGCCATGTCATCCTATCGTCCGCCCAGGATCGCCGCGAGCGAGATCACCTCGCAGGCGCTCTACATGAACCGCCGGACACTGATGGCGACTGCCGGCGCCGGGCTTGCACTCGCCGCCCTGCCGAAATCGCTGCGTGCCGCCCCCCTCGCCGCCAAGCCCAGCGACTACAAGGTCGACGAGACGGTCACCTCGAAGGAGGACGCGACCAGCTACAACAACTTCTACGAATTCGGCACCGACAAGGCCGATCCGGTGCGCTATTCCGGCGACTTCAAGCCGAGCCCCTGGCGGGTTGAGGTGGGCGGCCTCGTCGCCAAGCCCACCGTCTTCGGCATCGACGACATCATGAAGGACTTTCCGATGGAGGAGCGCGTCTACCGGATGCGCTGCGTCGAGGCCTGGTCGATGGTAATCCCGTGGATCGGCTTTCCGCTCTCCGCCCTGCTCGACCGGGTCGAGCCGCTCGGCAGCGCCAAATACGTGGCCTTCGAGACGGTCGTGCGCCCGGAGGAGATGCCCGGCCAGCGCGGACTCTTCCAGCCGCTCCGCTGGCCCTATGTCGAGGGCCTGAGGCTGGACGAGGCACGCCATCCGCTGGCGATCCTCGCGACCGGCCTCTACGGCGAGACGCTGCCGAACCAGAACGGCGCGCCGCTCCGCCTCGTCGTGCCGTGGAAATACGGCTTCAAGGGCATCAAGTCGATCGTCCGGATCACGTTGACCGAGAAGGAACCGCCCTCCACCTGGAACCTCTCGGCACCGCAGGAGTACGGCTTCTATGCCAACGTCAATCCGGCAGTCGACCATCCCCGCTGGAGCCAGGCGACGGAGCGGCGAATCGGCGAAGGCGGCGGGCTTTTCGGCGGCTCCCGGCGCGAGACCTTGCCCTTCAACGGTTATGCGGAAGAGGTCGCCGGCCTCTATGCCGGCATGGATCTCGCGAAGTACTATTGATGCCTGCCCTTCCCGCCCGCTACCGACCGCTTTCCGTCTGGGCGCTCTATGCGATCGGCCTCGCCCCCGGTCTATGGACGTTCTACCTCGGGGTCACGGCCGATCTGGGCGCCGATCCGGTCAGAACCTTCGAGCACTTCCTTGGCCTCTGGGCCCTGCGTTTCCTGTGCCTGACGCTGCTCGTCACGCCAGTTCGCGATCTCTTAGGTATTAACCTAATTAGCTACCGGCGCGCACTCGGCCTGCTCGCCTTCTGGTACGTGCTTGCCCATTTCACCGTCTATCTCACCCTCGATCGCGGAATGATCCTGACGTCGATCGGCGGAGACCTCGCCAAGCGACCCTACATCATGCTCGGCATGGCGGGGCTCGTGATGCTGATCCCGCTGGCGCTCACCTCCAACCGCTGGTCGATCCGCAGGCTCGGGCCGCGTTGGACCACGCTGCACCGGCTCGTCTACGTCATCGCCGCCGCCGGCGCGCTTCATTATGCACTGTCACTGAAGTCCATCACTGCCGAGCCGGCCTTCTATATCGCGGCAGTCGGCATTCTTCTCGGCTATCGGCTCGTGCGGCCGGCACTGATGAGCCGTAGACGTCAGCGCAAGGCACAGCTCTCGGCGAGAGCCTGATCTGCTGTCATCTCGCTCTCGCGCTTGAGCCTGCGCAAGGTCTCGACGGGCGTTTCGCCGTAGTGTTTCCGATACATTCCGGAGAAGCGCCCGAGATGGAAAAAGCCCCACCGCATAGCGATCTCTGAAACGCCGCCCGGTGACAATCTGGTGTCGAGCAGTTCGCGGCGGGCGCCGTCGAGCCGCGCAAGACGCAACCACAGCGACGGCGGCATGCCGACGGCATCGAGAAAGGCGGAACGCAGGCGTTCGAGCGGCACGCCGAGATGACCGGCGAGCGACGGTAGCGTGACCGGTTCGCCCGGATCATCCGCAATGTGCCGCTCCACCCGTCGGAACAGGTCGAGCGAGGCGCGTCGGCTGGTGAGCCGCTTGCTGTGCTCATCGAAGGCGGCCCAGAAATCTAGAAAACGTTCGGCAAGCAGGTCCGGCAGAACCCGTTCGAGATCGGCGGACGGCCGTCCCTCCAGGGCTCCGAAGCCGAGCAGGCAGGAGAGCCAGTCGCCGAGTGCCTCGTCGGCCGGCGAACGGGTCCGCGAGCGGACGGACGAACCTCCGGTCGAAAGCCCTATCGCCTCGACCGGCAGCGTAAGGCTGATGAGGTCGCTCTCCTCGCCCACGACGGTCATCAACTCCGTTTCGCCCTGACGCAGCGCGACCATCGTGCCTGTTTCGTGGTGACCGTTGACGCGCCAGCCGCCCTGCGCCGTGATCGGGAAGATGAAGGAGAGTTTTCCGGCCGGGCTTCTCGTCTCCTGCGCGACCGATGGAGCGATACGCTCGCGACTGATCACGGCATCGCCGACGGCCATCAGTTCAAAGGAGGCGCCATAGGTCCCGCGGCTCACCTGCCGATAGCTCTGCACCCACTCGCCGTCGCAGGCGTCGTGTTCACTCGCATCCCGGAGAGACTGTCGCTCGTAGAACATCGTCCAACCATCGCCTTGCGATCCGGATTGCCCGGAAAACAGGCAGAAATCATCACACGAAGCGGATAGCCAGTCCAGCCGTGGATGCCCTACCCCTTATGGATCGATAAAAAGGGGAACTTCCGACATGCAGAAACGAGTTCTTTCGGCCGTGATCCTGGCCGGTCTTGCGATACCCGCACTCGCCCGGGCGGACGGCGACAAATGGCTGACACCGACCATGGTCGACGCCCGTGCGGCGATGATGACGCCCGAACTTTCCTTCCTCACCTTCCAGCACATGGACTCGATCTTCGCGACGCGGCCGGTGCGAGCCGGCGACAGTGTCTGGGCTCTTCCCTCCGAACCTCGGGCCATAGGGGAGAAATTCACGCTCGGTGATCAGTCCCTGCCGCTCGAAGACTTCCTCGAGAAGACCGCGACCAACGGGCTTCTGGTGATCCGCGACGGCAAGATCGTGAACGAGATCTACCGCAACGGGCTCGATGAAAAGGGGCACCACATTTCCTTCTCGATGGCGAAGTCGATGCTGGCGACGATGATCGGAATCGCGGTCTCCGAGGGCAAGATCAAGAGCCTCGACGACAAGGTCGTCGACTACCTGCCCGACTGGAAGAGTTCGGCTTACGCCGACGTCTCGATCCGCGATCTCCTGATGATGCGCTCGGGCGTCGCCTGGCTGGAGGTGTATGAATTCGGCAGCGACACGCAGCTGACCGAAGTGCACAACAATTCACTCGTCGCCTACAAGTACCGCTGGTGCGACTATGCGAAGGACCGCGCCAAGACCGAGCACAAGCCGGGAGAGGTCTTCAACTATTCGACGCTCGACACGTCCGTTCTCGGCTGCGTCCTCGAAAAGGCGACCGGCATGAAAGGCGCGGACTATCTGAGCGAGAAGATCTGGAAGCCGGCCGGCATGGAATCGGACGCCTTCTACATGCTCGACGGTCCGGACTCCGTCGGCCGCGAGTTCTTCGGCGCCGGCATGAATGCGGCGCTGCGCGACTACGGCCGCTTCGGCCTGATGATGCTCGATGACGGCAAGGCGAATGGCCGGCAGGTCATCCCGGCGGACTGGGTGAAACAGTCGACGGTGCCGGATGCGACAACGGAGCCCGCGAGCAAGGATGACTGGCTCGGCTATGCCTATCAGTGGTGGACGGTGCCGGGTTCGGACGCCTACGCCGCAATCGGCCTCTTCAACCAGTTCATCTATATCGATCCGCCGAGCAGGACAGTGATCGTCAAGCTCGATTCGCCGGCCGATCCGCTCGGCTTCGAGAAGGAGAACATCGCCTTCTTCGAGCAGATCGTCAAAAACCTCACGAACTGAGGTGCAACTCAGCAGGGCCGGCCGTTCCGGCCCTGCGACGCGCGTTCAGCCGGCCAGCCAGGCCGGTGGTGCATCCGGGCAGCGGCCGAGGACAGCCGCCTCGACGCATCCTGCAAGGCCGGCAAAGCGCACCTCCTTGCCGCTCAGCCCCGGACCGTAATGGGCGTATTTGCCGGAATTGGTGAGAATCAGGCGCGCCGCCAGCGGTACGATCGGCGGCATCACTGTGCACCAGCAGGCATCGCGGACAAAGGTGACACCGAAAGCTTCCAGCTCGGCGGCAATGCCATTGTCGGCGATCCTTTCGTAAGTGGAACGGCTTGCCGTAACGGTAAGTGCCACGCCGGGATGTCTTCTCCGCCCACGGCAGAGTTCGGCGAGACGCCGGCATTCGTCAGCGGAGAAATGCGGATTGCCGAGCGCGACCAGGTCGACCGGCTCGCCGGCCACCGGATTGAAGC
>DATGWU010000576.1:0-1612 GCA_035299345.1 Rhizobium sp. | reverse complement strand
CAGTGAAGCGGCCCTGCTCGGCCCCGCCCGATTCCTCGTCGCCGACGCAGACATACCGCCTTAACAGCGCGTCATCGACCGTGCCATAGCGGTGTTCCGTGCCCAACAGCATCTCGAACTTGCGGCCAAGACGCGCCTGCGCCTTGTCGCGCATCGCCACGACCTGGAGGCGCAGCTTTTCAAGCTCGTCGTCCGCACCGGCCCGGGCTGCCAACTGGCCGATCCGGCCACCGTTCGAGACCAGTTTCTCCCACTCGGCGTTGTCGAAGAACTTGAACTTCGCCTTCACGTTAAGTTCGGGCGAGGGCGTGTTGATGTGCAGCGAGGTGACGACCGACGTCCAAGGGTTCACGTCCGTCGGCAAGAGCCCAGGCGCGCCGATCATCGCATTCAGAAGCGAGGTTTTCCCGGCCTTGATCTGGCCGATCACCGTCACCGACGGTTCGACTTCGCGAACCTGGCTCATGATGCGGGTGACCTTCTTGGCCGTGTCCGGATCGGCCATGGTCACGAAATCGCGCAGCACGTCCTCGAACTGCTTTATCGCATCGGCGATACGACCAAGGCCCGGAAAGTTGCGTTTGAGCGCAACTTCAGGCTCGTGCACGGCGACGCCGTCCAGCTCTTCCTGGTTTTCTGCTACCGCACCCAGTCCCATGATCACCTCATACTTGCGGGCTTGATCCGTCCGATTGGCAAGCACATAGACTCAAGTCCCCGCAATCATGTCATAAGTTTGGAAAGTGGTCCCAATTGGGCACATTCTTGACGATTCTACGCTCACAATGGCGTCACTCTGCGCGCAATGTTTCCAATTCGCGCTTAAGTTGTAGGATCAGGGTCAGCGCATCGTCCGCGGGAGCGTGCCCTTTTTCCAATTGCATCAACATGATAAGGTCCATCATCTCTCCCACTTCGATGGTGAGGCGGCGAAGATCTTCCGAGCGGCCGCGGGAGACGACTGCCTGCAACTGCTCACCGGTTTCCCGGGCGTGATCGAGAATCAGGTCGACCGGGACCTTGGCCTCCGGATCCACTTGCCCGGCAAGCTCGACCGACCGCGCGACAATGAGGGTGACCGCTTCATCGACAAGCGCATGTTCCACCTCTGACACCGGCGCTGCGACGACCTGAGAGGGCGCTGCAGGCACGGCGCGGGCGGCAATGCGGGGGCGCTCCCGTCGTGGAGCGTTTCCGTCATGGGCAACTCGAGGTTCCCGCCGCATGATCGCCGCCGGAGAGAACTGGTCCTCCGTCGTGGAAGCAGCAGGCGTCGCGGCGACCGGTGGTGCCGCAGTCACGGGCATGCGTGGCTGGCGCGAAATCGGTGACGTTCTGGCAACCGGCGCGGGATCTTCGGCTGTCAGCTCCGGACGTGCGCTGGTTTCACGGTCAAACAGGCGCGGTCGTTCAGGACTGCGCGGGGGCGTCGTGCCCAAATCCACCGGCGATTTCGCTCGAAGGTCAGAGGTGGCGACCTCACGTCCGTCTTCCTCCGACGTCCTTGCAACGGCCTCGGCATCCTCTTCCTCATCGATGTCAACCGCGTCGTCCTCGAGTGCGGCTTCCATTTCTTCGGGTGTCGCCCGAAGGGCAGAGAGATCCGGCAGGG
>DATGWU010000575.1:0-3069 GCA_035299345.1 Rhizobium sp. | reverse complement strand
AAGACCCCGGATGGCCAGGGCCTCGCCGACGAAACCAAGAAGGCGATGAACGCTGCCGGCGTCACCGAAGTCATGTACGAAGGCATCACGCCCGGCGACAAGGACTATTCGGCTCTGATCGCGAAGATGAAGGAAGCCGGCGTCACCGTCGTCTACTTCGGCGGTCTGCACACCGAATTCGGCCTGATCGAGCGCCAGGCTGCCGACCAGGGCCTGAAGGCTGCCTTCATGTCCGGTGACGGTATCGTGTCGAACGAACTCGCTTCGATCGCCGGCGACGCCGTTAACGGCACGCTGATGACCTTCGCTCCGGATCCGCGCAAGAACCCGGCTGCCAAGGACCTCGTCGAGAAGTTCCGCGCTGGCGGCTTCGAACCGGAAGCCTACACCCTCTATTCCTACGCTGCTCTGCAGGTGATCGCCGAAGCTGCCAAGAAGGTCGGCTCCAACGATCCGGAAGCCATCGCCACCGCGATGAAGGAACAGGGCCCGTACGCCACCGTCATCGGCGAACTCGGTTTCGATGCCAAGGGCGACATCACGCGTCCGGACTACGTCATGTACACCTGGAAGAAGGGCGAGGACGGCAAGTACTCGTACTTCCAGGACTAATTCGATCCATCACCGGATTGACGGAAAGCCCGGCCTCGTGCCGGGCTTTCTGCGTTTCAAGTCCCGGAGCGGCTGGGCCTAACGCTCTTGCAGTCGCTGCAAAAGGAAATCGGCGCGGGCTTGGGGCGAGGCCTTTGGCAAGATGACCGTGCGGTAGCCTAACTGCGGATAGAGCGCGATCAGACGTCCATATTCTTCTTCTGCCGCCGGAAAGAGCTGCTGTCTTTCCGCGTCCGGGTGATAGATCTCACGCCACGGAGGCGTCATGAAAACCGTGGAGTGGTATCGGTGCTGCCACGCGAGGTGACGCGTTGCCGCTATGTCGCCCGACGCATGAGCGAGAGCGGCGAAGGCGTCGACCAGCCCCCTATCGAAGAATGTCCAGGGGCTGTTGTTGCTTTTGGCCAGCGCGTGATCCTGCTCGGCCAAAGAGATAGCTTTGCGTGCAAAGGCTTCGAGATCGGTCCAGGGTAAGGCGGAGCCGCCGTTCCTCAGCTGGTCGGCGACGATCCTGCGGCCCGGTTCATCCACCACAGCATGACCACGTTCGGCCAATACTTGTAGAAGCGTCGATTTGCCGCCACCCGAGCAGCCGGAAATGATGACGAAGCTGTCCATGCTTCCTCCTGTTTCAATTGGGTAGGCATCCGCTGCGACGAGGCGCGTGCGGGAGCTTCCGACTGGTCGGTTCCGAAGCTCAGGGACGTCTGTGGAGTTGGCGTCCCGCTCACGCCTCGTGCAGCACGTTCGCTGCCTTGACGGCGGCGGAAGCGCGGTTCTCGACGCCGAGCTTCACGTAGATCTGCTCCAGGTGCTTGTTCACCGTGCGGGCGGAGAGGCCGAGGATTTCGCCGATGTCGCGGTTGGACTTGCCCTTGGCGATCCAGGCGAGAACCTCGGATTCGCGCAAGGTGAGGCCGAAGGACCGGCGCAGGGCTTCGTCGCCGCTCTTTGCCGCCGCGGTCAGCCGGAAGAGATACTCGTCGGCTCCGATCGCTCCCAGAAACGCGAAATGCAGCAGAGGATCGCCGGAGGAGGGATAAGCGAAGGCCGCGTCTCCGCCCTGTCCCTGCTTGCCGCGTGTCGCCATCCAGCTGGCGACGACGGGTGCCACGAGATCGGCACCGTCGTCGCGGCCCGTTGCCTCGCCGACAAGCCGCGAAGCCTGCGGCGTCGACCAGCGCACACCGCCGTCGGCCCGGAAGGCGACGAGATGGCGGCCGGTGGCGTCGAGCGCCACGCGGGCGCTGCGGGCGGAGCGTGCATTGGCGAGATGCACGCGGATGCGGGCGCGCAGCTCGTCGATGTTGATCGGCTTCGTCAGGTAGTCGACGCCGCCGGAGTCCAGCGCATGCACGACGTGTTCGGTTTCGGTGAGGCCAGTCATGAAGATCACCGGCACCTGCGCGACGGCCGGGTCCGCCTTCAGCCTGCGGCATGTTTCGAAACCGTCCATGGCCGGCATCACCGCATCGAGGAGGATCAGGTCGGGGCTGATGCGCCCGACGATCGACAGCGCCGCCTGTCCCGAGGTCGCGATCAGCACCGAGAAGCCGGATTGCTCCAGCGCTTCCGTGAGGAAACCGAGCGCCTCCGGGCTGTCGTCGACGAGCAGCACGATGTCGCGGGGTTGGAGCGCGTCAGCCACGGGTTTCGACCCTTTCCGTCTCGTAGGTCTTGAGGAGGGCGAGGTAGCCCGGAATGTCGAAGGATTGCACGTGGACGCGCAGCGCCTCGGTGAAGGCCAGATGATCCGGATTCGTGCCGATCTCGGCGAGCTTCGCCTCTATCCCGCGGATATAGCCGATCTCTCCGAGCCGCACGAGTTCATCGATGTGCCCGGCTGCGGGGGGCTTCGGCCTTTCCGGCGCTCCGGCCTTTCGCGTCGCGACCTGCTCGTCGGCATAGGTCCAGTCGAGGCCGAGATACTTTGCGAGCTTGTCGCGCAGCCGGCGGACGTCGACCGGCTTGGCGATCGTATCGTTGTGGGCGTCGCTGCCGCCGTTCGATACCGAACCGTCGCCGATATTGGCGGAGAGCATCAGGATGGGCGCGGTCTGTCCGGCCTCACGCAGCCGGTCTGCGAGCTGCCAGCCGTTCATGCCGGGCATGGAGATGTCGACGAGGAAGAGGTCGGCCTTCACTCCCTCGATCAGGGTCAGGCATTCCGGTCCGCCGGCGGCGGTCAGTACGACGAAGTCCAGCGGGGCCAGCACCTCGCGCATCAGGTCGCGGTGGTCCTCGTTGTCGTCGACGACGACGATGGTCCGGCGCGGTCCGGTATAGGAGACGATCTTGCGTTCCGGCGCCGGCGCGGTGTTCGGCCGGTCGACGGCCGAAAGCATCAGCCGCACACGGAAGGTCGATCCCTCGTCACGCTCGCTCAAGACGCCGATCTCGCCGCCGAGCGTGTTGGTGAGGAGTTTTGTGATCGTCAGGCCGAGGCCGAGGCCGGGG
>DATGWU010000574.1:0-21011 GCA_035299345.1 Rhizobium sp. | reverse complement strand
TTATCGATGGCGTCTGAATTCAGACGCCCGCCGCTGAGCGCATAAGAAATTCGTCCACGTTGGGTTACACCGAGGTTTGCCCCCTCACCAATAACCTTGGCGCGAACTTCATCTCCGTTTACACGGATCGCATCATTGGTTCGGTCGCCGACCTCCGCGTCCGTCTCCCCTGCTGCTTTGATGTAGGTTCCGATGCCTCCGAACCAGAGAAGATCGATTGGTGCCTTCAGAATGGCAGTCATAATTTCAAATGGCGTTGCGGTCGTCTTTTCGAGGCCAATCGCCGCCGCTGCTTCCGCCGTCAGATCCACGGACTTAACAGCGCGGGAGATAATCATTGCGCCTTTTGAAAGTGCCTTTCGGTCGTAATCCTGCCAGCTCGACCGCGGCAGGGCGAAAAGCCGTTTGCGCTCGGCGAAGGAGAGGTCTGTATCGGGATCCGGGTCGATAACGATGTCACGGTGATCAAATGCTGCGACGAGACGGATCTTTTCGGAGAGCAACATTCCGTTGCCGAAAACATCTCCCGACATGTCGCCGACCCCCGCGACCGTGAAGGGCGTCGTCTGTATGTCGATGTTCATCTCACGGAAATGCCGCTTGACCGCTTCCCAGGCTCCTCGTGCCGTGATGCCCATCTTCTTGTGGTCGTAGCCCGCGGAACCACCCGACGCGAATGCGTCGTCCAGCCAGAACCCGGCCGCACGCGCAAGGGCATTTGCCGTATCGGAGAAGGTTGCCGTACCTTTGTCGGCGGCAACGACGAAGTAAGGATCGTCATCATCAAGCCGTACCGTGTCCGCCGGCGGCACAATCTGCCCAGCCTGAATGTTGTCGGTGATCGACAGCAGTGTCGTGACGTAGGTTTTGTAGGCCTCCTTGCCTGCGTTGAGATACTCGTCGCGGCTTCCGCTCGCCGGGAGCTGCTTGGGGAAGAAGCCGCCCTTGGCGCCCACCGGCACGATCACGGCGTTCTTGACTTGTTGGGCCTTTACCAGCCCCAGCACCTCCGTTCGGTAGTCCTGGGCGCGGTCGGACCAACGCAGTCCGCCGCGCGCGACCTTGCCGAACCTGAGGTGGACGCCTTCCACTTCTACGCCATAGACGAAGATCTCGCGGAACGGGCGGGGTTCCGGCAGTCCTTCCAGGCGCTGCGGATCGAACTTGAAGGCGAGCATGGGGCGAGGTGCGCCACTTGAGGTCTTCTGGAAGAAATTCGTCCGGAGCGTTGCGTCTACGGCGTTCAGATAGCGGCGAAGAATGCGGTCTTCATCAATGCTGGGTACGGCAACGAGCGCGTCGAGCAGTTCCTTTCGGCTGTCATTGATCTTTCGCTGTCTGCTCTTCTCGCTGATTGCGGGATCGAAGATGTCGCTGAACAGCCTGAAGATCGATGCAGCGATCTGCGGATATTTGTTCAGTGTTTCGGCAATGTGATTTTGCGAATAGACGATTCCGCACTGACGGAGATACGCCGCATAGGCGCGCAGAACCGTCACCTCTCGAGCGGTCAGTCCTGCGGTCATTACCAGACGGTTGAAGGTATCGTTACCGATCGCGCCGGTGAAGGCACCGAGGAATGCGTCCTCCAGCAATTTTCCATCGCGATCGATGTCGAATGCGCCGCCGCCCCGGACTTCCAGCTCCATGTCGTGCAACACGACAAGCTTACGGCTCTCCGTCGCTGAGACATGGATGTCGAAGGTACGTTCGCTGATGACGCCGAAGCCAAGGTTCTCCAGAAGTGGCACGCGCCGCGAGAGCGGCAGATGTTCTCCGGCGTGAAAAATTTTGAGATAGAGGAGACTTCCTTTCTCCGACGCCTGCTTATGGAAGCTGATACTGACGGGGCGGCCATCGAGGCAGGCGTTGATGTGCTGCAGATCGGCCACCGCCTCTTCGGGAGTGAAGGCCTCCTGATACGCCTGGGTGACGGCGAGCGCCGGAGCATTCGACCCCGCGAGTACCGCAAACCGGTCCGTCCAGCGCGCGGTGATCGCGCGGACCTCTTCTTCAAGCCTTGCCTGCGGTATGCGGGGCGTCTTGCCTTCGTTGCGACCGATAATGATATGGACGCGCGCGACCCCTCCCTCAGGAAACGCCGGATAGTAGGCCGAGACATGACCCTGATAGGCGTCCTTGAAGTAGTTTCCGATCTTCTCGCGCACGAGAGAATTGTAATCTTCTCGCGGGACGTAGACGATCAGGGAGACGAACCGGTCGAAATGGTCGATACGCGGCAGGACGCGGACTCTCGGACGCTCGGAGAGATCGTTGATCTGCTCGCAGAACCGAGCAAGCAATTCTGCGTCGATCTGGAAAAGGTCGTCACGCGGATAGGATTCGAGTGTGTTCTGCAACATGCGGCCGGAATGGCTTTGCGGGTCGAAGCCGAAGTGTTCGACTACTTTTTCGACTTTGGCGCGCAGCAACGGAATCTGGCTTACCGAGCGGGTGTAGGCGGTGGCGGTGAAGAGGCCGACGATGCGAAGCTCCCCCACCACCTTTCCGGATGCATCGAAACGCTTCACGCCGACGTAGTCCATGTACGCCCGCCGGTGCACGACCGATTTCACATTCGCCTTGGTGACAATGAGAAAATCCGGACCCTGCAGAAATTCCAGGATTTCCGGTGTGGTCGTGACCGCTTGCTTGCCGTGACGGAGAACGAGAACCTCGGGATCCGCGAGAATGCCGAGACCGCGCCCCTTGCCCCGCTCGAGTTTGCCGTCCGGACCATCGCCCGTGTAGACGTATTCCCGCATGCCGAGGAAGGTGAAATTGTCATTCTTGAGCCAGTCAAGAAACGCGAGCGCTTCGTCGCGCTCGGCCTGCCGGCGACCGGGAGCAAGTTGCCTCACTTCCTCCATCGAGGTCTCCAGGACCGCGAGCATGGCCTGCCAGTCGCTTGAGGCCATGCGAACCTGCTCGAGGACGAAGGCGAGGCGCTCTCTCAGCGCGTCGGCCTGTTCGTTCGTGAGCGGTGCAAGATGGAGCTGAATGTAGCTGACCCGATGCGCCGGATCGGTCGGCTTGTCCGGGCGGAAGAGCTCGACAGTCTTGTTCGGCTCGGTCACCAGGATGGGGTGAATTGCAAGGAAGATGTCGCGATAGAGGCTGGTAACCTCGCCCATAACCGAGTCGTAAAGGAACGGTTTGTTGCGATCTACGATCGAGAGCACGCTCGCCGGTATACCCGAGTGTTCAACGCCGGGCACACGCTCAATTGTGATCTTCGGCTCGTGTCCGTCCCAACTCGCGACGTCTTCCGCCGCCCGTACAGCCGAAAAAGCAAGCATTTCAGGCGTGTAGAGGGCAAGGTCGTCCGCGCTGGCGCGGCTAAACAAAATATCCGGATCGATGAAAGGCCTCCCCAGTTCCTCAAGCCGTCCCTGGGTCAGCTCCCAATTATAATCTCGCTTGGATTTCCTGCTTGCGACCATCGAGCCTTTCCTCCCTTATGCTCCAGCCTACAACGTGACTCGTATAAGCGCTGTTTAATACCGACTCGTTTAAGAATGCCACACAAATCGCCTATGAAATGAGAAGCTACGGTGTAATTTTGCGATTTTGTGGCTATTTGACGACAAAAATCGTTGGTGAAGGACGTAAGTCATGAGTAAGAGCCCTGCCAGCGCGGTGATCGTAATTTCCAGCCACGTGGTTCGGGGATCCGTCGGCAACCGTGCCGCCGTCTTTGCGCTGGAAACGCTCGGGTATCCCGTCTGGGCTGTGCCGACCGTCGTCCTGCCGTGGCACCCGGGGCATGGGAAGGCGACGCGGCTTTCTTTTCCGGACGACAGCTTCGATAAGATGATCGATGACCTGGTCGACGCGCCATGGATTTCTGAAGTGGGCGCAATACTGACAGGCTATTTTGGAAGCGCTGCACAGATCCGTTCCGTCGCCCGTCTGATCAGGGCGATTAAGGCGAAGAATCCGGATCTCATCTACCTCTGCGATCCGGTCATGGGGGATGTAGGCGGTCTCTATGTTCCTGAGGATACCGCAGAGGGAATACGCGACAACCTGATTCCGCTTGCTGCGATCGCAACACCCAATCGGTATGAGCTTGGCTGGATGGCGGGAAGCCCGCTCGAAACCAATGCCGACATCATCGATGCGGCCTTGTCGCTCGGTCCAGCGCGCATGCTGGTGACGTCGGCGGTGCCGATGATGGCGGGTGGGGTCGGCAACCTCCTGCTTTCCGGCCGGCATGCTCTGCTAGCAGAGCACCGATGGATCGAAAATCCGCCGAATGGCCTGGGTGATCTTCTCGCTGCAATCTTCCTTGCCCGCCTACTCTCCGGGACTCCCGAAGAGCGGGCACTTCAGCTGGCGACTGCGAGTGTTTACGAGGTGCTGGCGCGGACGATGAAGCGCGAGAGCGACGAGCTGACGCTGGAAAGCGACGCGTCGAGCCTGATGTCGCCGATGGCGCTTGTGCAGATTCGGCGGATTATGCACCCCGCTTTGAAGACCAAGCCCTCCTCCTGAACGGCGGGAGTACATGTGCCCCGACGACTCTTGCAGGAATGTTGCAGGAGCGGATTGCATCTCATTTCAGACCATTATAATTCAGTGTACATGCTGCGTTTTCCAGACTCTCTCGTTGCCGGCTATCGCAACTTCATGACCGGGCGCTACGTCGGTGAGCGCGAACGCTACCGCGTTTTGGCCGACAACGGTCAGAAACCCCAGACATTGGTGATTGCCTGTTGCGATTCTCGGGCCGCTCCAGAAACCATTTTCGATGCCGGTCCGGGTGAGCTTTTCGTGGTCCGTAACGTTGCGAACATGGTTCCCCCCTACGAGCCGGACGGCCAATATCATGCGACGTCGGCAGCGCTCGAGTTTGCTGTGCAGGCCCTGAAGGTGCGCGATATCATCGTGATGGGCCATGGACGGTGCGGAGGCATTCGGGCCGCACTCGACCCGAATGCGGAGCCGCTCTCTCCCGGCGACTTTATCGGCAAGTGGATGGGACTGCTGAAACCCGCGGCCGAACAGATTCAGACGAATTCCGTCATGACGGCGGGCGAGCGGCAGACCGCCTTGGAGCGCATCTCGATTCGCAACTCAATTGCGAACCTCAAGAGTTTTCCCTGTGTGAAGATTCTCGAAGAGCGCGGAAAGCTCAGTATTCACGGCGCCTGGTTCGACATTGGAAATGGCGAACTCTGGATCATGAACCGCGAGACGCGCGATTTCGAGCGCCTCGAATTCTAGGCTCTACTGCCCGTCGATCTGCGCTCCGATATAGGCGATGGCCTGCTGGTAAACGGAGGCTGCGTTCCAGCCTTGGAGTGCTCCAAAATTCGGTTCGCCCGGCTGATATCCCGCGCCGGGCTGCCAGCCGTGACCGCGCAGGAAATTGGCGGTTGAGGCGAGAGCATCAGCGCGTGAGTGCACCAGGTCGATGCGGCCATCCCCATCGCCGTCGGCACCGAAACGGACGACGTTGCGCGGCAAGAATTGTGTCTGGCCAATTTCGCCGTGAGCGGCACCTCTTGCGTTGAGGGCCAGCGACTTGCTTCCGACGAGCTGGAGCGCGGCATAAAGCTGATCGGTGAAGTAATCAGTCCTCCGGCAGTCATAGGCGAGGGTGGCAACGGCGGAGAGCGTGTGCTCGTTGCCCATGTATCCACCGAAGCCGGTCTCCATGCCCCAGATGGCGATCAGTGGACCAGCAGGGACGCCGTATCTGCTCTCGATCCTTGAAAACAGCGAGGCATTATTCTTCTTCATTGCCTTGCCGCGAGAAATAATGACCGAGCCGCCGCGCTTTTTCATGAACTGATCGAAAGAGAGCTTGAAGCTCTTCTGGCCGCGATCTGCACGAATGGTGTTGGTGTTATAGGAGACGGTTGCGAAAACCTGGTCCAGCAACCTTGCGCTCACACCCTGCGTGGCCGCTTCCTGCTTGAACACCTGAATCCAGTCAGAGAATCCGGCGGATGTCTTGCCGCACTGAGCCGCGCCGGCGCTACTGACGGTCGCACTGCCCACGACCATTGCCAGAAAAGCAGTCGTGGCAAACTTTGAGAATTGCATAGAGACCTCGTTTTCCGCGTCCTGAACCTTGCGAGCGAACATGCCAGCCGGTATCGATTCTGTCACGCAGTAGTTTCGAACTTGCCGGTTACTTAAGAGCGCCGTCTCAGACGCCGCACCCGCCGCCGGCTAGGACCGGCGACGGCGCGAACCTGCATCCGCTATTTCGTGTTCTTCGGCTTCAGCAGGCCTCGATTGACGAGCAGCTCAGCGATCTGAACTGCGTTGAGTGCCGCGCCCTTGCGGAGATTGTCGGACACTATCCACATATTGAGGCCATTCTCGACTGTGGCGTCTTCGCGGATACGGGAGATATAGGTTGCATCTTCCCCGGCACACTCGACCGGGGTGACGTAACCGCCGTTCTCATGCTTGTCGACGACCAGGCAACCAGGAGCTTCGCGAAGGATGTCGCGGGCCTGATCGGCCGTAATTTCGTTCTCGAACTCGATGTTCACCGATTCCGAATGGCCGATGAACACAGGGACGCGCACGGCGGTGCAAGTCACCTTGATCGCAGGATCGAGCATCTTCTTGGTTTCAGCGAGAACCTTCCACTCTTCCTTGGTGTAACCGTCTTCCATGAAAACATCGATGTGCGGAATGACGTTGAAGGCGATGCGCTTGGTGAACTTCTTCGCTTCGATCGGATCGGCGACGAACACGGCGCGGGTTTGGCTGAAGAGTTCGTCCATACCTTCCTTGCCGGCGCCTGAGACCGACTGGTAGGTTGATACGACGATCCTCTTGATCTTTGCTGCGTCGTGAAGCGGCTTCAGGGCGACGACCAGCTGGGCGGTCGAGCAGTTCGGATTCGCGATGATGTTGCGCTTCTTGAAATCGACGATGGCGTCCGGGTTCACTTCCGGTACGATCAGCGGAACGTCGGCGTCGTAGCGCCATGCGGAGGAGTTGTCGATGACGACGCAACCTTGCGCTCCGATCTTCGGCGACCACTTCTGCGAGATCGTGCCGCCTGCCGACATGAGGCAGATATCGGTGTCGGAAAAATCGTAGTTCTCAAGGTTTTGTACCTTCAGCGTCCTGTCGCCAAAGGATACTTCCGTGCCCTGCGAGCGGGCCGACGCGAGGGCAACAACTTCGTCTGCCGGAAAGCCGCGCTCCGCGAGAATGCCGAGCATTTCCCGTCCGACATTACCGGTGGCGCCTACAACTGCAATTTTGAAACCCATGTTTCCTGCTCTCTTTCTTTCTCTCCACGGCTGGGTGAGGGGAAACATGCGGCAAGCGCTTGTTTCCGTGTCCCCGGCCTTGCCGGGGAGAGAGCGGAGGCCAGACACGTCAGACGGTTTTCGTCGTCGTTTTGGCCTTGGTTGTGAATGAACGGGAAACAAATGCACTTTGCCCGGCCAGATTGGCCAGGTCGGAGACTGCGACGATGGGCAGACCGAGGTAATGCATGACGATTCCTTTTCCGGCCGAGCTATTAAGGCGTTTTCTGACGGAGTCAAGTGGATGCGTGAGACAGTCTCCATGCTGCGTCCCGCCGACAGGTGAAGCTGCCGTCTGCAGCTGCAACCCAGCACCATTTCTGCAGCCGCTGATAAGCGGTCGACGGCGCTTGCCGCCAGTCACGGATCCGAATCGCGGGAAACAGCACCTCGTGCTGCAACGCAGCAGATCCAGGCGTCGATACTAGCCAGGGCGTTGCCAAAGACCACGCGGCCGTCTCGCCTGTTGAAAACCTTCCGACTATCCACCTGCCGCATTAGACTAAAGTCATAATTCCAAAGCATCTCTCTTGATTTCGGCGGTTTTCTGCCAGTGTGTAAACGATCCGTTATCGCGACGGTTCTGCCCGGAGGAGTAATGGGCGCGTCGCGACCGGGGGCGTTTTCTTTGTGGAGGAACAACAATGGCAAATGTCGCAGCCGTCGGCAGCGCGCCGCGTGGCATGACGCGAGAGGAGCGAAAAGTTATTTTCGCATCGTCTCTCGGCACCGTTTTCGAATGGTATGACTTCTATCTCTATGGTTCGCTTGCGATCTACATCGGCGCGACCTTCTTCTCGCAGTATCCGGAGACGACCCGGAACATCTTCACCCTGCTCGCCTTCGCCGCGGGCTTTCTGGTCCGTCCGTTCGGTGCGCTGGTGTTTGGCCGGCTCGGCGACCTCGTCGGTCGCAAATACACCTTCCTGATCACGATTCTGATCATGGGCGCGTCGACCTTCCTGGTCGGCCTTCTGCCGGGATCGGCGAGCATCGGGATTGCTGCTCCGATCATCCTGATTGGACTTCGCATGCTGCAGGGCCTCGCTCTGGGCGGCGAGTACGGCGGTGCCGCGACTTATGTGGCCGAACATGCCCCGCATGGTCGCCGCGGTTTCTACACGTCCTGGATCCAGACCACTGCGACGCTGGGTCTGTTCCTTTCGCTGCTCATCATCCTCGGCATTCAGAGCGCGATGGGCAAGGACGCGTTTGCAGCGTGGGGTTGGCGTATTCCCTTCCTGCTCTCGTCATTGCTGCTGGCAGTGTCGGTCTGGATTCGTATGAAGATGAACGAGTCGCCGGCTTTCCAGAAAATGAAGGAAGAGGGCACGCAGTCCAAGGCTCCGATTTCGGAAGCTTTCGGTCAGTGGAAGAATGCCAAGGTGGCTATCCTCGCTCTGCTCGGTGCCGTAGCAGGTCAGGCGGTGGTCTGGTATTCCGGCCAGTTCTACGCTCTGTTCTTCCTGCAGAACGTGCTCAAGGTTGATGCTCAGGACGCCAACATCATGATCGCGGCCGCCCTTGCGATCGGTACCCTCTTCTTCGTCGTGTTCGGTTGGCTCTCGGACAAGATCGGCCGCAAGCCGATCATCATGGCCGGCCTGTTGCTTGCTGTCGTCACTTACTTCCCTCTGTTCAAGGCCATGACCCAGTTCGGTAACCCGGCCCTTGCACAGGCACAGGAGAGCATTCGCGCGACCGTGACTGCCGATCCGAAGGATTGTAACTTCCAGTTCAACCCGACGGGCACCGCGAAGTTCACCACCTCTTGCGACATCGCAACCTCGACGCTGACGAAGAACTCGGTGCCCTACGATGTCGTCGCAGGCCCCGCGGGCTCCGTCGCCTCGATCAAGATCGGCGATGCGACGATCGAGAGCTATGACGCCGTAAAGGCTGGTGACCAGGCCAAGGCCGTCGATGGCAAGATGCAGAAGGGCATCAACCTGGCTCTGCAGGCCAACGGATATCCGTTGGTTCGAGCGGCAGCGAAGGTTCCCGAAAGCAAGCTCGACGCCTTCGTCGCCGGTAACCCGGAACTTAATCTCGACGCCGCAGCTCTTCGGGCCGGCGAGAAGACGATGGTCCCGACGAGCCAACTCGTTACAGACAAGCTGCTGACTGCTGAAGAGGCGGCCGGTGCTACGGAAATGGCAGTCTACACCGTCCCGAATGGCGGCGCCTTCAAGATGGTTGCTGATCCCCAGGCCGTGAACTGGACAGGCATGATCGCCGTTCTCACGATCCTGATGATCTATGTAACGATGGTCTACGGTCCGATCGCGGCGATGCTGGTCGAGATGTTTCCGACCCGTATCCGTTACACCGGCATGTCTCTGCCCTACCATATCGGTAACGGTTGGTTCGGTGGCCTGCTGCCGGCAACGGCTTTCGCGATGAGCGCGGCCAAGGGCGATATCTACTACGGCCTTTGGTACCCAATTGTCATCGCAGGCATGTCGTTCGTCATCGGCATGATCTTCCTTCGGGAAACGAAAGACACCGATATCCACGCGTAAGCGTGTCTATCTCGGACGATCTAACTCGTCCCTCGGAGGCCCGGCAGTGCTCTGCCGGGCCTTTCTTTATCTGGTCCCAACGCCGATCTTGCGGCGCGATAATGTTTGTGGAAGATGCCGGTATTGCTTCCTCTTTCCTGTGTCCCTGCCATGTCTTTTGTTCTGCGCGATACACATTCGACGGATGTCATATCAATAGCAGCGATCTATGCCGACGCTGTACTGACTGGTACTGCCAGCTATGAACTCGTTCCGCCGACACAAGAGGAAATGGCCTCGCGTTTCGCAACGATAACCGGACAGGGATATCCCCATATTGCGGCCGTCGGCGAGGACGGCACGCTCCTTGGCTACGCCTATGCGTCTGCATTCCGCACGCGGCCCGCCTACCGATGGCTCGTCGAGGATTCCATATACCTCGCACGCGGGGCGCAAGGCAGGGGTATCGGCAAAGCATTGCTGAAGGAACTGATACGGCGCTGCACGGCACTCGGTTTCCGACAGATGGTGGCCGTCATCGGCGGCGCGAGCCCGGCTTCGGTTCGTCTCCACGGTGGATGCGGCTTTGCCATGACGGGCACACTGGTCGGGACGGGCTTCAAGCATGGTCAGTGGCTAGACACCGTCCTCATGCAGTTGCCGTTGGGTGAAGGAAACACCACGACCCCGGACGAAAAGACGTATCCCGGTTCACTGTTCTGACGTGAGTCTATTCCACCAGCTTCGGTTTCTTGTCGAAGATCTTCAGCACTTGCGTCAGGTCGTGCCCACGCTTGAGTACCCGGCCGCTGGTGTGAATCACCGAATAAGCGCCCTGTCTGGCGGCGAGTTTCGGATCTTTTTCGATGCGATAAAGGGGCAGTTCGCCGGACCTTTTGAACACCGAGAAGATGGCCCTGTCCTTCAGATGGTCGATCGCGTAGTCGCGCCATTCGCCCTCGCCCACCATGCGTCCATAGATCCACAGGATCGAATCGAGCTCCTTGCGGTGAAACGTGACCGGAAGGGTATCACGACTCTCGCGATAGTCCTGTAGATTGATGATAGGCGCCGAATGGCTTGCCTGCGGTAAGTCCGTGCGCGGCAAATCCGGCTGATCGCTCATCAAGACTTCCCCGACTTCCCGGTTGTGACAGATGGGTGACAGTTTGCCTCAGGCAGCACAAAAAGCAAGCCTGTGTGCAAATAAGTGAAGCACACTGCCTTTCTTTCCATCGCCGCATTTTGGTCAAAACAGCGCCCCATTTGCAACCGAAGCTGGCTTCACTGAGTTGGCGCGCCGCGCCAAAGGTCCGGTCTGTCGCATTGACCCCTTACCCCCAGCCCCCCAATGCTTCTAGGCCGGACCACCCCCTCAGGGGCTAGGTGCCATCGTTGCCGATGATCATCGTCGCGCCGAGAATGGCCGACGGCTCTCCTTCTGTACCGGAAGTTTGAAGCAGGACGGCGCAACCGTCGTTCCCGTCCTTTGCCATGACTTTGGCCGGCAGCACGAGGTGAAGTTCACTTCCCTCCCACATCCCAACCGTCTGGACGTCGGTGACGCTGTTCCAATAGGCGACTTTCTTGCCGACGTTCTCGCCTTTCAGGACGTCGACAATTTCCTTCCGGCGGAAATAGACAATGACGACATCCGCCTTGCCTTGTCCCTCTCCGACCGTGATCGCCAACTCCTCGCTTTTGCGCGCAGCGCTGACCGGTACCGAAAGACCGAGACCTTGCTGCTGCATCCGGTTCAGTTTGTGCACGACCTCGTCCGCGTTGGTGCCCTTCAGATGATCGCGACCGTTGAGGACGACTTGCGGAGTGTAAACGCCGCTGCGACCGAGGCTTCGGGCGTAAGCATATTGGCGGCCGGTATTCTCCGGTGTGGCCAGCGTGTCATTCCAACCGATATAATTCCAATAGTCGACGTGATAGGCGAGCGCCACGAGGCCGCCCTTCTTCACCAGCTTTTCGAACGCCTCGTCAGCCGGAGGGCAGGAGCTGCAGCCCTGCGAGGTGAAAAGCTCGACGACCCCCCGTGGCGTCACACCGTCCTGCGCTCGGGCAGATGTGCACATAACGGTCATGCAGACCAGGGCGTAGCGGGCGAACACAATCGAGGTCATCCATCGAACCCGTTTACTCGTAGATGTATTGGTCCCGTTCAGTGCCACGAGGCCGACATACGATAAATAGTCACAAGTCAGCAATACTCGCTCGCGCTTTCAACGAGAAGTCACGATGGGGTGAGACGTCCGTTTGTGGTCGCCGTTCCAAGAAAAAACCGCCGGGAGCATGTCCCGGCGGCCCGTATTCAAGCGAGCGGAAGTCAGGCGGCCAGATCGCGCAGAACTGTCTGCAGGATGCCGCCGTTGTTCACATAGGTGACTTCGTCCAGCGTATCGATGCGGCAGATCAGCGGGATGTCCTTCACAGTTCCGTCGGAGTAGGTGATCTTGGCGATCTTCTTCTCGCGCGGCTTGATCTCCCCGTCGAGGCCCTCGATAGTTACCAGCTCATCGCCCTTCAGGTTGAGGCTCTGCCAGGTGGTACCGTCCTCGAAGACGAACGGAACGACGCCCATGCCAACCAGGTTCGAACGGTGGATGCGTTCGAACGACTGGGCGATGACCGCGCGAACGCCGAGCAGGTTGGTGCCCTTGGCCGCCCAGTCGCGGGAGGAACCGTTGCCGTACTCGACACCGGCGAAGATGACGAGCGGAATGCCTTCGGCCTTGTACATCATAGCCGCGTCGTAAATCGACATCTCTTCCTTCGACGGATAGTGGATGGTGTAGCCACCTTCCTTGCCGTTCGGGCCGAGCATGTGGTTGCGGATGCGGATATTGGCGAAGGTGCCGCGCATCATCACCTCATGATTGCCGCGACGCGTGCCGTACTGGTTGAAGTCGGCAACCCCAACGCCATGCTCCATGAGATAGGCGCCAGCCGGCGAAGCGGCCTTGATCGAGCCGGCCGGAGAAATGTGGTCGGTTGTGATCTTGTCGCCGAAGAGGCCGAGCACGCGGGCTCCCACGATATTGGACACGCCGGAGCCGGTCTTGCCCATACCGACGAAGTAGGGCGGGTTCTGCACATAGGTCGACTGATCGTCCCAGGCATAGGTTTGGCCGGCCGGAACCTGCACCGCCTGCCAGTTCTCGTCGCCCTTGAACACGTCGGCGTACTTCGATTCGAAGAGCTCGCGGGTGACGTACTTGGCGATGAATTCCTGGATCTCGTGCGAGGTCGGCCAGATGTCCTTGAGGTAGACCGGGTTTCCGTTCTGGTCTTCGCCGAGGGGCTCCTTGGTCAGGTCCTTCTGCACGGTGCCGGCGAGAGCATAGGCGACGACGAGTGGCGGGGAGGCGAGATAGTTGGCCTGGACGTCCGGCGAGATGCGGCCCTCGAAGTTGCGGTTGCCCGACAGTACGCCCGCGGTGATCAGGCCCTTGTCGTTGATCGTCTTCGAGATCGGCCCCGGCAGCGGGCCGGAATTGCCGATGCAGGTCGTGCAGCCGTAGCCGACGAGGTTGAAGCCGAGCTTGTCGAGATCGGCCTGCAGGCCGGACTTGGCGAGATACTCGCCGACGACCTGCGATCCGGGTGCGAGCGAGGTCTTGACCCACGGCTTGGACTTCAGGCCCTTGGCGACGGCGTTGCGGGCGAGAAGGCCGGCGGCGATCAGCACACTCGGGTTCGAGGTGTTGGTGCACGAGGTGATGGCGGCGATGCAGACGTCACCATGTCCGAGATCGAAACTTTCGCCTTCAACCGGGTAGCGGGCGTCGATCTGGCCCGGCTTCTTGTAGTCGCTCTCAAGAGCGGTCGCGAAGTTCGGGGCGATGGTTTCGAGCGGCAGGCGACCTTCCGGACGCTTGGGGCCGGCCATGGACGGCACGACGTCGCCGAGGTCGAGTTCGAGCGTGTCCGTGAAGACGAGGTCAGAACCGTCACCTTCGCGCCACATGCCCTGTGCCTTCGAATAGGCTTCGACGAGGGCGATACGATCCTTGCTGCGGCCGGACATGTCGAGGTAGCCGAGCGTTGCCGAGTCGACCGGGAAGAAGCCGCAGGTCGCACCGTATTCCGGACCCATGTTACCGATGGTCGCGCGGTCGGCGACCGGGAGCGTGTCGAGGCCGGGGCCAAAGAACTCCACGAACTTCGAAACGACGCCCTTCTTGCGCAGCATTTGCACGACGGTCAGCACGAGGTCGGTGGCGGTGACGCCTTCCTTCAGCGTGCCGGTCAGCTTGAAGCCGATGACCTCAGGCAGAAGCATGGATACCGGCTGGCCGAGCATGGCGGCTTCGGCTTCGATACCGCCCACGCCCCAGCCCAGCACACCGAGGCCGTTGATCATCGTGGTGTGGCTGTCTGTGCCGACGCAGGTATCGGGATAGGCGAAGGTCTCGCCGTCCTCTTCCTTCGTCCAGACGGTCTGGCCGAGATATTCGAAATTCACCTGGTGACAGATGCCCGTGCCCGGAGGAACGACGCGGAAATTCTTGAACGCCTGCTGGCCCCACTTCAGGAAGCGGTAACGCTCTCCGTTGCGCTGGTATTCGAGCTCGACGTTTTTCGCGAAGGCCTGCGGCGTGCCGAATTCATCGACGATGACCGAATGGTCGATAACGAGATCCACAGGAACGAGCGGATTGATCTTTTCCGGATCACCGCCGAGTGCCTTGATGCCGTCGCGCATTGCGGCGAGATCAACGACCGCCGGAACGCCGGTGAAGTCCTGCATCAGCACGCGGGCCGGGCGGTAGGCTATCTCGGCCTCGGTCAGGCCCTTGTTGCTGAGCCAGGCGGCAACGCTTTCGATGTCGGCCTTCGTGACCGAACGGCCGTCTTCGTTGCGCAGCAGGTTCTCAAGAAGCACCTTCATCGAGTAAGGGAGCTTCGAGACGCCTGCGAGGCCGTTCGCTTCCGCCTTGGGAAGGCTGTAATAGACGTAATCCTTGCCATTCACGGTAATCGTGGACCGGCAATTGAAACTGTCGAGTGATTTGGACACGGACATGAACCCCGCTTATTCTGATAGCCAACACATTCGTGCGGACGCCTATGCACTTCATGCACATCAGGATGCGGGTACGGCCATTTCCGCTGTCCGCACGTGAAAGTCGCGAATGCAACTCCAAGTTCGGCACAAGGATGATGTTCACGCCGACCGCTGGCGTGGTTGCAGGTCTTATAGATAATTTCTAAGAAGGGCACCAGACCAACGAATGGCGAATTTCTACAAATTTTTGCAGGCCCCGAAGGACCTCCGCTGGAAGGCAAAAACATGCGGCTGAGCGCCGAAAATCTCTCCGCGAAGCGCGGCGAGGACTTCATTTTCGAAGACATCTCCTTCACGCTGGGCGCAGGCGAAGCACTGATCCTCACGGGACGGAATGGTTCGGGAAAATCGACACTCCTGCGGGTACTCGCTGGTTTGCTGAGGCCCGAGCGCGGCCAAGTGGATTTTGCCGCTGCCGGGGGTGAGGAACGCCTTCCTGCTCGCGAGGCAAGTCATTATCTCGGCCACCGCAATGCGATGAAGTATGAGCTTACGGTGGCGGAGAACCTCGTCTTCTGGAAGCAATTCCTTGGCGACTTTGGCGGCGGCAATGGTGCGTCCGTAGAGAATGCCGCCCAGGCCGTGGGCCTCGAGGGCATCACCCATCTTCCCTTCGGCTACCTTTCGGCCGGCCAGCAACGGCGCTTCGCGATGGCAAAGCTGCTGGTCGCCTACCGTCCGGTCTGGATTCTCGATGAACCGACCGCGGCCTTGGACGCGAGCGCCGACCGTATGTTTGCCGGTCTGGTCCACGATCATCTCGCGGCCGGCGGGATCGCTATCGCCGCGACGCACCAGCCGCTCGGCCTCAACGCCGCCCGCGAACTGAAGATGACCGGATTCTCCGGCGCCCCCGGAGGTATCTGGCAATGATGGCGCTCTTTCTGCGTGACCTAAGACTTTCCGTCCGGGCCGGTGGCGGCGCGCTGATCGGCGTCCTGTTCTTCATGACGGTCGTCGCTGTCATCCCGTTTGGTGTCGGACCTGATCTCAACCTGCTTTCCCGCATCGGACCAGCGATCGTCTGGATCGGTGCCCTTTTGTCGGCACTGCTCGGGTTGGATCGCCTCTTCCAGGCAGAGCGCGACGACGGCTCACTGGATCTGATGCTGATGCAGGAGTCCCCGCTGGTCGTGACGGTTTTCGTCAAATGTCTGGCACACTGGACTGCGACGAGCCTGCCGCTCGTCATTGCCTCGCCTTTGCTTGGCCTGTTCATGAACATGAACGAGATCGCGATCGGGGCGGTGATGCTGACCCTGCTCGTCGGTTCGCCCGCGATCACGTTCATCGGTGCGGCAGGTGCGGCCGTGGCTGTGGCTCTTCCGCGTGGTGGCCTGCTCGTGTCCATCCTCGTGCTGCCGCTCGCCATTCCGGTTCTGATCTTCGGTGTCAGTGCATCTTACGCTGCCGTCGAAGATCCCGCCCCATTTATGCCGCCCTTTCTGTTTCTGATCGCGATCGTGCTCTTCTTCGCCGTAATCGGCCCTGTGGCCGCTGCCGTCGCCTTGCGCAATGCCTCTGATTGATTGGTATCAATTGCAGCAGAATGGTAGTCAGGTTAGAAGTGTTCTATGAACCAAGCGAGCCTTACCATTTCCAAGATCACCGATCTCGCAAACCCCACCCGTTTTCTCGCGCTTGCCAAGCGCGTGATCCCCTGGCTTGCGATCTTGACCGCGCTGTTCTTCGCGATCGGCCTCTACCTGAGCTTCACGACCGAGGGTGACTATCAGCAGGGCATGACGGTACGCATCATGTATGTGCATGTGCCGGCCGCCTGGCTTTCCATGATGTGTTACACGGTCATGGCAGTGTCGGCCATCGGAACGCTCGTCTGGCGTCATCCGCTGGCTGACGTCTCCCACAAGTCCGCAGCGCCGCTTGGCGCGGCCTTTACGTTCATAGCTCTGGTTTCCGGCTCCCTGTGGGGAAAGCCGATGTGGGGCACCTGGTGGGTCTGGGATGCTCGGCTCACCTCAGTCTTCGTGCTGTTCCTGATGTATCTTGGACTGATCGCGCTCAACCGTGCCGTGGATGACCCTTCCAAAGCGGCGCGGCTCAGCGCGGTACTCATTCTCGTCGGCTTCGTGAACATCCCTATCATCAAGTTCTCGGTCGAGTGGTGGAACACGCTGCACCAGCCGGCGAGTGTGATACGCATGGGCGGCCCGACGATCGACGCGGAATTCCTCCGACCGTTGCTGGTGATGGCGATCGCCTTCACCCTCCTCTTCTTCACGCTGCACATCGCCGCCATGCGCAACGAGATCTGGCGTCGCCGGATTGCCGTCCAGCGACGACTCGCCGCACGTATGGCAGGGCGGGAGACCTAGCAATGAGCCACGACTTTTATATCTATGTGTCGTACGGCGTGACCGCCCAGGTTATTCTGGTTTTGATCGGCTGGGTCTGGTTGGATGGCCACGCACGGCAGCGTGAACTGAAAGAGCTGGAAGCGGCGGGCGTCCGCCGCCGTTCGGCGACGGTGGCGAGTGATCGGCAAGCATGAGTGAAGGACTGAGCGGATCCCCGGAAAGGGGCAGACGAGGCATCGGCCGCTATGCTTTGGCAGTGGTGCCGCTGGCCGTCTTTCTGATCATTGCCGGCACTGCCGGCAAGATGCTCTACGATCAGGACTTCAACGGCAAGAGCACGACGGAGATTCCCTCCGCCCTGATCGGCACCAAGGCGCCTGAGCTTCAGCTGCCCATGCTCGACGGGGCTCGCGTTCCTGCGCTGACGTCCCAGGTCATCGCGGGCAAGCTGACGTTGGTCAATGTCTTCGCATCCTGGTGCGTTCCCTGTCGGCAGGAACATCCCATCCTAAAGGAACTCGCAAGGGATCCGCGGCTCACAGTCGTTGCGATCAACTACAAGGACACGGGCGAGAATGCGCTGAAGTTCCTCGGCGAGCTTGGAAATCCCTATAGCGCCATCGGCGTCGATCCCAACGGCAAGGCGGCGATCGACTGGGGTGTCTACGGCATTCCGGAGTCCTACCTTGTCGACGCCGACGGGACGATTGTCTACAAGCGTGTAGGCCCCTTCGATGCACTCTCGCTCGAGAAGGGGCTATACCCTGCGATCGAGAAGGCGCTGGCAAAAGGCTGAATTAGAGCCCGGCTTGCCATACCCTGATGGCCTCGACGGGCCAGAGAAGCATCAGCACGTTCAGCGTCAAGTTGTCGCGAATCAACCAACCGACGTAAAGCTCCAGGAACACCGCAGTCGAGACCGTGAACCAAATCGGCGCACGTGCGGCGAAGAGGAAACCGACGACCATGAAAATGGTGTCCATGGTGGAGTTCAGGATGCTGTCACCCTGATAACCGATTGCCATGGTCGCCGTGCGATATCGGTCGATGACGAGCGGGGAGTTTTCCACCAGCTCCCACGCGGCCTCGATCAGGGTCGCAAACGCTAGTCGCGTGGGCAATGGCCGTCGTCTGAAGAGGACGAAAGCGAGAAGATAGAACAGGAAGCCATGAATGATGTGCGACGGCGTGTACCAGTCGGCGAGATGCTGCGAATTTCCTGCAGTGTTCACACCGGGCTCAAAGAGCTTGATATAGCCGCATTCGCAGATACGTATTCTGCCCATCAGGTGAAGGACGCCGATCTGTGCAAGGACGATCAAGCCGACGGCGAATAGCCAGAGGCGGGTCGCTTTGTCACGATCCTGCGGATCGGGCGCGATGATCGTCACTTTGTCTCCTCCGTCCGTTCCTCGAGTGTGTGGCGCATGATCAGCGGCATTTGCGCGAGCGTGAACAGGATCGTGATCGGCATCGTGCCCCAGACCTTGAAATTGACCCACACCTCGTCAGAGAAATTGCGCCACACCGCCTCGTTCAGGACGGCAAGGAAGAGAAAGAAGACACCCCAGCGCAGTGTCAACTTCCGCCAACCGATGTCATCGAGCTGGAAGGCCGCGTTGAAGACATAGCCGAGCAGTGACTTGCCGAAGAAAAGCCCGCCGAGCAGGACCGCGCCGAAAAGAGTGTTCACGATCGTCGGCTTCATCTTGATGAAGGTTTCGTCCTGAAGCCAAATTGACAAAGAACCGAACACCAGCACGACAATGCCCGAGACGAACGGCATGATCGGCAAGTGTCGGAAAACAATCTTCGAAACAACCAACGAGGCTACCGTCGCGGCCATGAACAATGCCGTTGCAATGAAGAGCGGCCCCCCCACAGTGGAGAGCACCGGGAACGTCTTCGCTAGCCATTCGCCGCGAAGATTACCAAAGAAGAAGATGATCAACGGGCCCAGCTCGAGCGCTAGCTTGAGGAGCGGGTGGTGCTTCTCGGCGGCAGTCGGTTCTGTGTCACTATGGCTGGATGTCATTGTCTTTGCCTGTCATTTTCTCTTGCTTGAGCGCCGCCCGGTCGTTTTCCCGCCTCTTGCGTCAGCCTCCGAGACCCGCAATCGCCTTGGCGAAGTCATCCGCCTCAAACGGTTCGAGATCATCGATTCCCTCGCCGACACCGATGAAATAGACCGGCAACTTGTGCTTGGCGGCGATGGCGACGAGGATGCCGCCGCGCGCAGTGCCGTCCAGCTTTGTCATCACGAGCCCGTTGACGCCCGCAATGTTGCGGAAAATCTCGACCTGCGCCATCGCGTTCTGGCCAGTGGTTGCATCCAGTGTCTGGAGCACGGTATGCGGCGCGTCTGGGTCGAGTTTGCCGAGCACTCGGACAATCTTCTCAAGCTCCGACATCAGTTCCGTTTTGTTCTGCAGGCGACCGGCGGTATCGATGATGAGGACGTCCGACTTCTCCGCCTTGGCCTTCTCGAACGCTTCGTAGGCCAGCCCGGCAGCGTCGGCGCCGAGCTTGGTGCCGATGAAGGTCGAGCCCGTGCGGTCTGCCCAGATCTTAAGTTGCTCGATTGCGGCGGCGCGGAAAGTGTCACCGGCGGCCAGCATGACCTTCAGGCCGGAACCTGAGAGTTTCGCCGCTAGCTTGCCGATCGTCGTGGTCTTGCCGGTGCCGTTGACGCCGACGACCAGGATGACGTGAGGCTTGTGGCTGAGGTCCAATTGGAGGGGGCGGGCGACGGGTTTCAGAACCTTGGTAATCTCGCTTGCCATGATGTGGGAGACATCTTCGCCGGTGACATCCTTGCCGTAGCGCTCGGAAGACAGCGTGTCGGTGATGCGCATCGCCGTCTCGACGCCGAGATCGGCCTGGATGAGCAGGTCCTCGAGGTCCTGAAGCGTGTCGTCGTCGAGTTTGCGCTTGGTGAAGAGCGCTGTGATCTGTCCTGTCAGCTGCGAAGACGTGCGCAGCAATCCGGTCCGCAGACGTTGGAACCAGGAGAGTTTTTGAACAGGCTTGTCCGGCACCTCCTCCGGCGCAACCGCCCCCAACGCAACCCCCTTCGGGAGGTCATGTTCGGCGAGGCCCGCCAGTTCATCTTCTTCGGCCGGAGGGATTGCGCCGGACTCTCCTAATTCAATCGTTGCATCGGCATTCGAGGGCAGCTCCGGTGCTTCGTCACCGTCGGCGGCTCGGGGGCGCGCGTCCTCCTGTTCGCCAGGGGAGAGGGTCTCTGCCAAGTCTTCGGACGTCAGGTCGGCAACGGCTTCTTCTTCCTCGATCTGCTGCAGAGACTCGTCGGATGCCGGAGCGTCCTGTTCCGCCGGCGCCGAGCCGGTCGGGTTGTCCTTGCCGAAGGTGAAGACCTTTTTGATGAAGCCGAGCGCCATGAACAATCCGTTCGAGATCAGGCAGCCGAGCGGCCAGCCAATTGCATTTCCAGGTTCTTGCCATTGTGGCCAGTGATCGTGACCGTCACAAGGTCGCGTGGCGCAAGCCCTGAGGCCTCGACCAGCGAGAAGTTTTCCGTATGGCCCATGCCGTTGTTTTCGACAAGGATCGTCTGACGCGTTCCGACCATTGACGACAGATGCGCGGTATGGAGGATCAGCGCACGTTCGCGCAAGCGGGCTGCCCTCTCCTTCACCACTGCACGATCGACCTGAGGCATGTGCGCTGCCGGCGTGCCCGGACGGGGACTGTAGGGGAAGACGTGAAGATGCGCGACGCCCATCTCCTCGGCAAGGCTCGCGGCGTTCTCGAACATTTCCTCCGTCTCCGTCGGGAAGCCGGCGATCATGTCCGCCCCGAACGCAAC
>DATGWU010000573.1:0-2743 GCA_035299345.1 Rhizobium sp. | reverse complement strand
CGTCGACCGTCGCGACCTGCTTTCGCTCTACGGTGCGCTCGTCGGCTGTCCCCATCCCCTGCCGGATGCCGCCGATCATGCCGGGATCGGGGAAATGGCGACAGACCGGATCCGGGCGCTCGGCTGGCAGCCGGGCGGGCGGGCGCTGTTCGAGGCGACGATCGGCAGCCTTGCCGGGCAGGACGCCGGCTGAGATCCGGCGCGGTTTCTTCTGTCAGCGCATCAGCTCGGCCTCGGTCCAGCCGAAGGCCGCCATCGCGTCCCGCCGCGCCTCCGCATCGTCGCCGACGATGAACTCGTCGAGCTGCGGCGGTTTCACGCTGGTGCTGGCGAGCATGGCATGGACCTGCCCGCGATGATGGGTCTGGTGTTGGAAGAGGTGGCTCAGGATGTCGTCGCAGCGGTCGTGCTGCATACGGTCACCGCGATGAACGGCGACGATCCGCGCGAGATCGCCGGCCGTGAGCCGCTCGCAGAAATCGAGAAGCCGCCGGTCGACGGCGGCTTGCGCTTCTGCCAGCGCCGGCAGGTCGCGGAACGGCTCCTCGTCCTCCCACGCCTTTGGACCCAGCCTCCCGCCTTCCAGCGCATCGACATAGAACCAGTCGACGACGAGGATATGGCTGAGGGTCTTGAGAATCGAGGGAAAGAAGCTGGTGCGCGCCGCCTCCAGCTCGCCCGGCCGAAGCCGCGCACAGGCCTGATGCAGGCGCCAGTTGGCGAGCGCATTGTTGCGCGCGAGCTTGCAGAAGACGCGGGTGGGATCGGTCAGGTCGCCCATGGCTGCACTCCCTTCATCACCGACCGGTGCACCGTCGCGGACGACCGGCCGCTATTCGTCCTCCAGCGTCAGACGGAATTGCGCGGCTTCGAGATCCTTCGGCGGCTGCAGGCCGAGATGTTTCCAGGCGATTGCCGTCAGCACGCGGCCGCGCGGCGTGCGCTGGATGAAGCCCTGCTGGATCATGTAGGGCTCGATGATGTCCTCGATCGCATCGCGCGGTTCGGACAAGCCCGCGGCGATCGTCTCGATGCCGACGGGGCCGCCACCGAAATTCACGGCGATCATGTTGAGATAGCGCTTGTCGAGCTGGTCGAGACCCATATTGTCGACCAGGAGACGCGTCAGCGCCTCATCGGCGATCTCGCGGGTAACCGCTTCGGCACGAGCGACCTCGGCGAAGTCGCGCACGCGGCGCAAAAGACGACCGGCGATGCGGGGCGTGCCGCGGGCGCGCCTTGCGATCTCGCGCGCGCCTTCGTCGGTCATGCCGAGCCCCATCAGCCGCGCGCCGCGCCGGACGATGCTTTCAAGTTCCTCGACCGTGTAGAAGGAAAGCCGCACCGGAATGCCGAAGCGGTCGCGCAGCGGCGTCGTGAGCAGCCCGAGACGGGTGGTCGCGGCAACGAGGGTGAATTTCGAGAGATCGATCTTCACCGAACGGGCGGCCGGGCCCTCGCCGATGATGAGGTCGAGCTGGAAGTCCTCCATCGCCGGGTAGAGGATTTCCTCGACCGCCGGGTTCAACCGGTGGATTTCGTCGATGAAGAGGACGTCGCGCTCTTCGAGATTGGTCAGAAGAGCGGCGAGATCGCCCGCCTTGGCGATGACCGGGCCGGAGGTCGAGCGGAAATTGACGCCGAGCTCCTTCGCCATGATCTGGGCGAGCGTCGTCTTGCCGAGACCGGGCGGGCCGACGAACAGCACGTGGTCGAGCGCCTCGCCGCGCCCCTTCGCCGCCTCGATGAAGATCTTCAGGTTCGCCCGCGCCTCGGCCTGGCCGGTGAACTCGTCGAGCGATTGCGGGCGCAGGGTGGCGTCGATGTCCTCGCCGCGCTTGTCGGGCGTAATAATGCGATCGGCTTCACTCATGGGGCTTCATCCGTTTCGACGGCGATAATGACAGCAGCGCCGGGGCCGCTCAATGGTCTTTGACCGGACCGGGGTCTTTGACCAGATTTGCCGCGGCCGGTAAAGCCACGGATCGCCGTTCCCCTGTCGCGTCTCACCGCGACAGCTCCTTCAACCCCAGCCGGATGAGCTTGGCGCTGTCGGCGCCGTCGCCGGCCGTCTTGAGGGCTGCCGCGACCGCGTTTGCCGCCTGTTCGCGCGAATAGCCGAGATTGGTGAGCGCCGAGACGGCGTCGGCGACCGGGGCAGGGGCCACGCCTTCGCCGAGTTCCTGTTTGAGGCCGATCGTGCCCGCCGCCTCGCCGGCGAAGGCCGGCGCCTTGTTCTTGAGCTCGGTGACGATGCGCACCGCGACCTTCGGTCCGACGCCCGGCGCCCGCGAGACCGATGTCTTGTCCTGCAGCGCGATCGCGTTGGCGAGTTCGGACGGGGTCAGCGTCGAAAGCACCGCGAGCGCCACCTTGGTGCCGACGCCCTGCACGCTCTGCAGCAGGTTGAACCATTCCCGCTCGAGCGCCGTCAGGAAGCCGAAGAGCTTCAGCTGGTCCTCCCGGACGTAGGTCTCGATGAAGAGCACGGCGGCCTCGCCGGCCGAGCCGAGCTTCGACAGCGTGCGCGAGGAGCAGTGGGCGATGTAGCAGACACCGTGGACGTCGATCAGCGCGTAGTCGCTGCCGATTTCCTCGATGGTGCCTTTGAGCTTGCCGATCATGAAGTGTTCCGTCGGGTGGTGGTGCGAATTGTCAGCCGGTTGCGAGAACCCTGCGCATCCGCTCGCCGCCGCGATTGTGGGCGTGGCAGATGGCGATCGCCAGCGCGTCGGCGGCGTCC
>DATGWU010000572.1:0-2315 GCA_035299345.1 Rhizobium sp. | reverse complement strand
CAACTACCGCCAGAAGCTCTGGGATATCTGGGGCGGCCAGTCCAAGGCGCTCGATGTGCTCGGCCGCATCGTGCAGCACGTCGACGTGCTCGTCGGCAACGAGGAGGATCTCCAGAAGGGCCTCGGCATCGAGGGGCAGGACGTCGAGGCGAAGTCGAAGCTCGATCCCTCCGCCTTCTACGCCGTGATCGAGAAGGCCGTGAAGAAGTTCCCCAACGTGAAGGCCGTCGCGACCACGTTGCGCGAAGTGCATTCCACCAACCGCCACACCTGGGGCGCCGTCGCCTGGATCAACGGCAAGACCTTCCAGTCGCCGATGTGCGAGCTCGACGTTATCGACCGCGTGGGTGGCGGCGACGGCTACGCGGCCGGCTTCATCTACGGCCTGCTCAGCGGCGCCTCCGAGCAGGAAGCCGTCAACCTCGGCTGGGCCCACGGCGCGCTGCTCACGACCTTCCCCGGCGACACCACCATGGCGACCGTTGAGCAGGTGAAAGCCTTCGCCAAGGGCGGGTCGGCGCGGATTCAGAGGTAGTAGCGAGGAGCGAGTAGCGGGTAGCGAGGATTCGGAGAACAACCCCGGACCTCGCTGCCTGCTTCGGCTCCTTCGACGCTTCTGCCGTACCGGAGCATCTGATGAATCCTAAATTCGAGCCAGTTTTACCGGAAGACGCTGATGCCTTCTACGAAGGTAAGCGAACGGCTCGACTGCTCTTCGCCTACAACGATCACGTTCTGATCAAGGAAGGAGAGCGCAAGGGTCAGCTCGGCTGGATTGTGTCGCTTGTGGAGTCCATGCCGGAGCCACGCTACACAGTCGAGCTATGCTCGGGGCAAGGGGACCTATATCTGCGAACTTCGGAAATTGAGCTCAGTGCAGAATAGTTTCGGACCCTCCGTTCCCCCTTTCCTGTTTTCCACATAACTTCTCCGCGGCTCGGGCTTGGGCCCTTCGTTCTCTTCGTTCCCTTCTGTCGTCCGCCCTCCGTCATCCGACGCCTGCCTTCGTTCTCCGCCCGTTCCGCAATCCGAAATCCGCATTCCGCAATCTTTCCCCCGTCCCATGCTCCTCTACGCCCGCGGTTCCGTCTCCACCGTCTTCACGCCGGCCGATCTTCGCGCCGGGCTCCATGAGGCGCTCGCCAAGCTAGGCGCCAAGAAGCGCGTGCTCGCCATTCCGCCCGACTTTACGCGCTTCCACTCCCGCGCCGGCGAGCTCACCCGCTACGCCTTCGACTACTACGGCGCGCAGCTCACCGACATCCTCCCGGCGCTCGGCACGCATTCGCCGATGACGTCCGAGCAGATCCACGAGATGTTCCCCGGGGTGCCGGAGTCGCTGTTCCGTGTCCACAACTGGCGCACGGGCATCACCACAGTCGGCACCGTGCCGGCGGAGTTTGTGAAGGAAGTCTCCGGCGGCGCGGTCCAGTTCCCGTGGCCCGCGCAGGTCGCCAACCTCCTCGCCACTGGCGGCCACGACCTTGTGCTCTCGATCGGCCAAGTCGTGCCGCACGAAGTCGTGGGCATGGCGAACTACAACAAGAACATCTTCGTCGGCACCGGCGGCGCCGAGGGCATCAACAAGAGCCACTTCGTCGGCGCCGCCTACGGCATGGAGCGCATGATGGGCCGGGCCGACACCCCCGTGCGCCGAATTCTCAACTACGCCGGCGAACATTTCACGAAGCACCTGCCGATCGTCTACGTGCACACCGTCGTCGGCCGCGATGTCACCGATGGCCAGCTCAAGGTCCGCGGTCTCTTCATCGGCGACGACGCCGAGGTGTTCAACCAGGCCGCGAAGCTCTCGCTCGAGGTGAACTTCCAGATGCTCGACGCGCCGCTCGCCAAGGTCGTCGTCCATCTCGATCCCTCCGAGTTCAAGAGCACGTGGCTCGGCAACAAGGCGATCTATCGCACCCGCATGGCGATGGCCGACCGCGGCCAGCTCATCATCCTCGCGCCCGGGCTGAAGGAGTTCGGCGAGGACCACGAGATCGACCGCCTCATCCGCAAGTACGGCTACCACGGCACGCCGCAGACGCTCGCCGCCACCAAGGCCAACGCCGAGCTGCAGAACAACCTCTCCGCCGCCGCGCACCTCATCCACGGCTCCAGCGAGGGCCGCTTCGACATCACGTATTGCCCCGGCCACCTCACGCGCGAGGAGATCGAAGGCGCCGGCTTCCAGTACGCCGATCTCGCGACGATGACGAAGCGCTACGATCCCGCGAAGCTCAAGGACGGCTGGAACACGCTGCCCGACGGCGAGCGGATCTTCTACATCTCGAACCCCGCCCTCGGCCTCTGGG
>DATGWU010000571.1:0-2152 GCA_035299345.1 Rhizobium sp. | reverse complement strand
CGGCAAGGAAGACACCGCCGCGAGCCATGAAGACGAGGGCGAGATCCCCGGCAAGCCGCCCGAGATAAGTGACGAAAAGCGAGAGAGTCTCGGCAGCTTCTTTGTCATTGCCGGAGAGTCCGTGTGTCGAAACGTCGGCCGGGTCGCTCCACTGCGGTTCGACACCGTCGGCCGCGCAAATCGCATCGTAGATGTTGACGACGCCACGCCCACACAGGAGCTGTTCCCCGGAGATGCGACCGTCAATCCGCGCGAGGTGCGGGAATATCTCGAAATCGCGGTCGCTGCGCGGCCCCATGTCGACGTGTCCACCTTCGCCGGGGATCGGAAACCAGGTGTGCTGCGCATGCAGCAGCCCGGCGACGCCGAGACCGGTGCCGGGACCCAGCACGACGCGCGATGCGATCGGACTCTCGGAGAGCGGACCGATCGGTTCGCGATTCTCGTCCGAAAGCGAAGCGACGGCGAGGGCCTGCGCCTCAAAGTCGTTGACGATCAGAACATCCTCGAACCCCATCTCTTCGATCATCGCCTTCGGACGCACGACCCAGTCGCAATTGGTCAGCGGAATTTCGTCGGCATTGATCGGACCCGCGATCGCAAGGATCGCCGAACGCGGCTGGATCGACGTCTTGTCGAGTACGCCCTGCTGGATCGCGTCCTCGATCGTCGAAAAGGCGGCTGTGTGGACGATCGGAAACTGACGGGGTTCGGCATAGGTGTCGATCAGGATCGAAAAGCGTGCATTCGTTCCTCCGATGTCACCGATCAGGATGGGAAAGGTAAGCTGCTCGTTCTCTGTGATCTTGGGCATGGGCCGGCTCCTGCGATCCAAATCGGGCGCTGCGTCAGTTCTTCGTCGCAGTCATCAATATCTCGGCGGTCGCGAGATTCAACGCCATGGGGATGTCGTAAACGGTGGCAAGCCGCATCAGCGCTTTCACGTCCACGTCATGGGGCATGGCGGTCAAGGGGTCGACGAAGAAGATGAGCATCTGCACCTCGCCCGTGGCGATCATCGCCCCGATCTGCTGGTCGCCGCCGAGGGGGCCGCTCTTCATGCGCACGACATCCAGACCCGGGCACGCTTCGGCCACCCTTCCGCCCGTGGTGCCCGTGGCAATGATGCGGAACCGCGCAAGGACTTCCGCATGGCGGCCGGCGAACTCTGCGAGTTCATCCTTTTTCTGGTCGTGGGCAATCAGGGCTATGCATGGATGCTCGGGCATTGGGTGGATCCGGTCGGGATTTAAATCGATTTGAAAGCCTTCTACAGCACGACCGTTGCCTTGAAAAGATAGTCCACCCGAAAGGCCGCAAACGCGCGGTTAGCGGTCGAGAGGACGGGGCAACGGAATCGGGATATCCTTCAGATACACGTCGATCGGCTGGCCGGCCATCGCGGTCGGTGGCGCAGCGGCAGACGGCGCATAGGCGGCGACCGGAGTGGCGCCACCGCCCAATGTCACCTCGCTTTCGCTTGCCACCGATGGCGCGTTGAGCACCGCCAGGCAGGATTTCGGCAGGTCGGAGACGCCGATCTCCCGCGGTTTCGGCGCGGGCTTCTTGGGATCCGTTTTTGGCTTCGCCCAGGGTTCGGGGGTAAACCACCAGGCAAGGGATTTGTCGCAGCCGTCTCCGGGCGGAGGGGCGGCCTGGGACTTGCATCCGCCAGCCCCGATCGGACATTTGATGCGCACGTGGAAATGTGCGTCGTGACCATAGATCGGCCGCACCTTGCCGAGCAGCGAACGATCGCCGGTCCACGTATCGCAAAGCTTCTTCTTGATCGCCGGATTGACGAAGACGCGTTCGACCTGCGGGTAGCTTGCCGCCAGCATGATGAGGCGCGCATGGGTCGGCGTCCACAGGCGAGAGTCGACGGTCAGGAACTTGTCCTTGCGCAGCATGGAGGTGAAGGGGAGGTCCTCCCGCTCCTGTGTGCTGAGCCGCCTGTCCGGCATCGGGGTGAGCCAGATGTCTGCATCGAGCCCGATCTGGTGCGAAGCATGGCCGTTCATCATCGGGCCACCGCGCGGCTGCGAAACGTCCCCGACGAGCAGACCCGGCCAACCGACCTCGGGCGCGTCGTGGGCGAGCTGTTCGAGCAACGAAATCATCTGGGGGTGTCCCCACCGGCGGTTTCGCGACA